>JBGQHA010000001.1:0-45720 GCA_041497735.1 Dehalococcoidia bacterium
CTCGTCGTAGACACCGCCGCCTTCCACAACGTCGATGCCTGCGAGAGCGAGCCGGAGCGCGCGTTCCAGGTGAACGCCGTCGGCGCGATGAACCTTGCTGATGCCTGCTCCGAGATCGGCGCGGCGCTCATGTTCATCAGCACCGACTACGTCTTCGCCGGCGACCTCGGCCGCGCGTACAGCGAGCAGGATGCGCCGGCGCCCGTCAACGTCTACGGCGCGAGCAAGGTGGCTGGAGAGCAGCTCGCGCGCTCCAGGATCGAGAAGCACTACATCGTGCGCACGTCCGGCCTGTACGGTGAGGCGGGATCGGGCGGAAAGGGCGGCAACTTCGTCCAGCGCATGCTGGAGCTGGGACGCAGCGGCAAAGACCTGCGCGTCGTGGACGACCAGGTGCTCTCGCCGACGTTCACGTACGACCTGGCGCAGCAGCTCCTCGAACTCGCCGAGACGCATCGGTACGGCACGTACCACGTGACGAACGGCGGCTCCTGTTCGTGGTACGAGTTCGCCGCGAAGATCTTCTCGCTCACCGGCACGGACGCCTCGCTCAGCCCGACGACGACGGCGGAGTTCGGCGCGAAGGCGCGCAGACCCCTATACTCGGTGCTCGAGAACGCTGCGCTGCGTGAAGCCGGGGTGCCACTGCTGCGCGACTGGCAGGAGGCGCTGGCCGATTACCTACATAGAAAAGGCGAGCTGCAACCGAACGAACAGTAAGGAGAGGTAGATCATGACCACTGATGCGAAAGCCAGGAACACTGTCACTGACGCGCGCGTCTCCGTGCCGCGGCTCTTCGATGATGACCGCGCCCGCCGCGCCTGCGACGTCTTCGGCTTCACGGGCGACGGCACCGTGGACATGGGCGGCGACGTCAACATCACGTGGGCCTACCCGGGCCGCGTCGTCGCGTGGCACCGGCACCGGAAGCAGACCGACCACTGGTTCGTGATCAAGGGCTACCTCAAAGTGGGCCTGATGGACGACGACAAGCAGGTGAAATGGGTCTATCTTGGCGAGAACGACCGCCGCGTGCTCAGCATCCCGCCGGGTGTGTGGCATGGCTACATGGTCCTGGGTGACGAGGAAGCCGTGCTGATGTACTACATCACGTCAAAGTACGAAGAGAAGAGCCCGGACGAAGAGCGCATGACGCCGGAGGAGTCCGGCGTCGACTGGTCGGTGCCCGTGAAGTAAGGTATCGGCTGCTATGGGGAAGCGCATTCTCGTTCTCGCGGCGGCGGCCTACGGCCAGCGGATGTCTAGCCCGGGCATCCGCGCGCATCATATGGCACGCGTACTCGTCGAGCGAGTGCCGGGCGCGCGAGTGACGCTCGCGGTTCCCGCCGACACCGCGCAAGGTGACACAAGCGGTGCGCCGTGCCGCATTGTGATGTACACCAAGTTCTCGATCATTCGCGAGTTGGCGAACCATGACATCATCATCGCGACGGGCTTTCCGGCATATGCGCTCTTCTTGTTCCCCTGGAAGACCTTCGTGCTCGACTTTTTCACGATGTATCTCCTGGAGTGGATGGGCGCGACCTTCGATGATCCGTACTACAAGACAGCCCGGCGCGGGGCGTGGCTGTCGCAGGCTCGGAAGTTCCTGAACATTCAGCTCACGTTTGCCGACTTCGTCCTCGCGGCGAGCGAGCGCCAGCGCGACTCTCACCTGGGTTCGATGATGAGTCTTGGGCTGGTGAGCCCGCGCGGGCATGCACAGGATCCATCGATGCGTAAACTGATCGGTGTGGCGCCGCATGGGATCCGTCCCGATCCGCTCACTCACACAAAGAGCGTCCTGAAGGGCCGGTACGCCGGCATCAAGGAGACGGACAGGCTCATCCTCTGGAACGGCGGCATCGTGAGCTGGTACGACCCGGCTACGCTCATTCGCGCGATGGCGGACATCTGCAAGGAACGGGACGATGTCAAGCTCGTATTCGTCGGATCGTCGTATCCGGGGCTCGGCAGCCTTGGCATGGGCAACCGCTTCCGGGACGCCGTGGACCTGTCGCGAGAGCTCGGCCTCTACAACCAGAGTATCTTCTTCGATATCGGCTGGGTTGGCTACGAGGAAATGAAGAACTACACGCTTGAGGCCGACATCAGCGTGTGCACCTACTTTCAAGGACTCGAAACCAACTTCTCCTTGCGCACTCGCTTTCTCGACGTCTTCTGGGGTGAGATCCCGCTCGTCTGCACGCAGGGTGACGTGCTGGCTGAGCTCGTCGAGGAGCACCGCCTCGGGCTGACCGTTGGCGAAGCCGACGTCGCCGGCGTCGCGGCGGCGATTCGCAGGCTGCTCGACGACCGGGAGTACTTCGAAGAGTGCAAGCGAAATATTCACGTTGCCAAGCGATGCATGACGTGGGATGTCGCCCTCGATCCGTTGATCAGGTTCTGCATCGAAGGCGAGTCTATCGCGAAGCCGAAACGAGAGCGCGTCATGCCCCTCGTCGGGCGCATTGCGGGGCATGAGATTACGAGGCGGGTGCGGTCCCTCAGAGCTGCGTTCTTGAGATTCTGATGGTTGGCAAGAACTCCGACATCCTCGTCCTCACCCGCGACCACATCGGCGCGCGGATGGCGAGCCCGGGCATCCGGATGTTCAACATCGCGCGCGTGCTGGCGAACCAGCTCCCGGATCGCAGCGTGACGCTGGCGGTGCCGGCGGACTCGCAGCTACCGGATGGCAAGTTGCCGTTCGACGTGGTGCCGTACAAGCACCGGTCCGTCTTGCAGGCGGCGGGCCGCAGCGGCACACTGATCTCGAACTACTTCCCGCCGTATCTCTATCCTGTGATGGCAAACCGGCGCGTCATCCTCGATCTGTTCAGCCCATTCACCGAGCGACTCGAGGTGGCGCACTCGAAAGGGCGCGGCGCAGAAGCCTACTTCGGGTCGTACACGAGAGAGCTCGTTTCCCAGCTACTGCTGACCGACCTCGTGCTCTGCGCTTCGGACCGGCAGCGCGACCTCTATTTCGGGATGCTGAGCGCGCTTGGCAACATCGAACCACAGGCGTACGACAGGGACCGCTGGCTCTCGGATCTGATCGTCCAGGCGCCGTTCGGAGTGCGCGAGGGCGAACCGAGGGCGACGCGCCCGGTGCTTCGCGGCGTGTGGCCGGGCATCGACGCCGGGGACACGGTCCTGATTTGGAACGGCGTGATTATCGAATGGTACGATCTCTTCACGCTGATCCGGGCGATCGCCCGGATCAGCGAAACACGCTCTGACATCAAGCTGTTTTTCTTGGGCACAGAGCATCCGGACAATCCCGGCGTGGCGAAGCTACAGGGGCTTGGCGGTGGCACGGTTCGCGCAGCCTTACAGCAGTGCGATGACCTGGGGCTGCTTAATCGCTCGGTCTTCTTCAACTTCGACTGGGTGGACTACGGGGACACGGCCAACTACCTCTGCGAGGCGGACATCGGCGTCTGCACGTACTTCGAGAACGTGGAGACGCGCTTCGCGTTCCGCTCGCGCTACGCCGACCTGCTGTGGGCCGGGCTGCCTATCATCTGCACGCGGGGAGACGTGTGGGCCGAGATGGTGGAACGCAGGCCGCTCGGCATCGCGGTTGCAGAACGAGACGAACCGGCGCTCGTCCACGCCATTGCGCGGCTTGCCGATGACCGCGCGTTCGGCCAGCAGTGCAAACAGAACCTCCGCGAAGAACGCGAGCGCTTCCGATGGGAACGCGTGTTGGAACGCCTAGTCCAGTACTGTCGGGACGAGCCCCAGACGAGGAGCAAGTGGGCGCGATTGCCATCGGTCGCCTCACTTCTGGCGGCGAACAAGCTGACCGCCCTAGAAGAAGGCGGCCTCGTGCGCGCAGCGCAGCTATACCGCCGCGCGCGAGGCGCGGTGCGAGCTGTCGGCGCCGCGGCGTTGGGCGGCTCGGCGAAACGGGGCCTTCCTTGAGCCAGCGCTCGCTCGCCCCGGGACGCCCGCTGGCGGACGAACAGCTACGGACCGAAGGGACGCTGGCGTCTCATGGCGGGTGGGCGCGAGCCTGGGACCTGTTGTTCGCCCTGACGACACGAGAGCTGATGCTGCGGTATCGAGGCACCGTGCTGGGCTACCTCTGGTGGGTCGCCCGTCCGTTGGTACTTGGTCTCGTCCTCTGGTTCGCGCTGCGCAAGGTGCTCGACGTTCAGGTGCCGCACTACCCGCTGTTCATCATGACCGGGCTGTTCCCCTGGTTCTGGTTCTCGTCCGCCGTGTCCGAGGCGTCGGGCGTGATGCTCGGCCACTCGACCATGGTAAAGAAGGTCGTCTTCCCGCGAGCGATCCTGCCGCTCTCTTCTGCCGCCGGCAACGTCGCGCAGTTCATCTTTACGCTCCCGGTGCTGCTGGTATTCCTTGTCGTCGGCCACGTGCACCCGTCACCGATGTGGCTCGTTGGGATCCCGTTGCTCATCTTGTTGCAATTCGCGCTGACGGTCGGCATCGGGCTGACGCTGTCCGTGCTTAATGTCTTCTTCCGCGACATTTCGCCGCTCATCGACGTCAGCATGACCATGCTGTTCTACGGATCAGCGGTGATCTTCCCGCTCGATCGCGTCCCTCACGGCATCAGGCCGTTCCTCCTGCTCAACCCGCTCACCACGCTGATGGAGGCCTGGCGAACCGTGCTGCTGGATGGACAGCTACCGCACCGTGACATCTTTTCCGCCGTCGGCCTCGCGGTTGGCGGTCTCCTCGCCGGCGTCACGGTGTTTCGGGCGTTAGAAAGGTATATTGCGGATGCGCTCTGACGATATTGCGCTGTCCGTGGACAACGTCTCGAAGCGCTTTCTCGTCGCGCAGATGCGTCCCTGGCGCGCGAGCGAGGCACTCCTACACCCTATCTCCTTCACGCGCGAAGTGCTCTTTGGCGAGCCGTTCTGGGCGCTCCATGACATTACGGTGAACGTCAGGAGCGGCGAGTTTCTCGGCATCATCGGGCAGAACGGGTCCGGCAAGAGCACGCTCCTGCGCGTCATGGCCGGCCTTTCGCCGCCAACGACGGGTCGCGTCACAGCGCGGGGCCGCGTCGCCTCCATCCTGGACCTGGGCGCGGGGTTTCACCCGCTGGCCACCGGCCGCGAGAATGCGTTCATCAACGGGCTGCTGCTGGGGCTCTCGAAGGAAGAGATCCGCGCGAAGCTCCCCGAGATCCTGCGCTTCGCCGAGCTGGAGGAGTTCGCCGACCGGCCAATGCGCACGTATTCGAGCGGGATGACGCTCAGGCTCTCATTCGCCGTAGCGGTGCACGTGCGGCCGGACATCTTCCTGATCGATGAGGTGCTCGCCGTCGGCGACGCGGACTTCCAGGAAAAGTGCTTCTCTCACTTCGAGTCGCTCAAGCGCGAAGGCGTAACGATCGTGTTCGTGTCGCACGACCTTGGCAGCGTCGAGCGGTTTTCCGACCGTGTGCTGCTGCTTGAGGCTGGACGCATCAGCGCGAGCGGCGACGCCCGCGACATCGTCAGTAAGTACTTGCAGGACCTGGCAGAACGATCACCGGCCGCGCGAAGACAGCTGGAGCAGGCGTTGCGCCGCGCACTGGCGGCTTGGCGAGAGAATGACCGGATCGAAAGCGAAGACAGCAGCTCGGTCGGCGCGGAGGAGCGATCGTAGATGGACGCGCTACGCGGCCCGTGCCCGCCCGTGAAGGTTGACCTTGGCTGCGGCAGAAGGAAGGTGCCGGGGTCGATCGGCGTCGACATCGTTCCTGCGCCGGCCGTGAATGTCGTCGCCGACTTTCGACAGGGGCTGCCGTTCAGAGACGACTCCATCGATGCCGTGTATGCCTACCACCTGCTGGAGCACATGGATGACTTCATGGGCTTCATGGAGGAGATCTGGCGCATCTGCACGGACGGCGCGCACGTCTACATCAAGGTGCCGCACGCCGCTTCGCCGTTCGTGACGTGGAAGGACCCGACGCACAAGCGCGGGCTCTTCATCGCCACATTCGCGTACTTCGACGTCACGTACTTCGACGGCTCGGCGTTTTCGTATTATTCGAAGGCCAAGTTCCGTATCGAGAAAGCGCGGCTCAACTTCTCGATCGATAACGGGCAGAGCTTCCCCTTCCTGCGCCGCACGGCGAACCAGCTCGTCCACGTCTTCGCGAACAGGAGCCGCACGACGCAGTACCTCTGCGAGCGCTTCTGGGGTCCGCTTGTGGGCATCGAGGAAGCGGTGCTTCTCCTGCGCGCGCTCAAGGCCTAGCGCGCGAACGCTTCTAACGTCCCTTGTTCGGATTGCGGCGGCGCAGAAGACTCCGAGTCTGCGTGGCTGCCTTGTAGACGATGCTGGAGCGCAGGGCGCCGACGAACGAGAGGATGTCTTTGAGATCGTCGGCGATGGAGTCGAGGCGGCTATCCAGACGCCGTTCGAGCGCGTCGACCCGCGCCGCCATCTGCTGCAGATCGTCATCGACCTGCGAGGCGACCTGCCAGAGCTGCGCTGACTGTGTCGTCGCGATCTGGCGCAGCAGAGCAGCGTCGCCCGCGCGCGCAGCAGCGTCTTCGATGGCGGTCGGATCGGTCTGGCCGGACAGCGCTCGATAATCGGGAGGGCTGTATCCCTGCTCAAGGCAGAGTGCGCGGAAGCAGATGCCGCCGGGATGGTACTCGCCTGAGACGCAAAGCTGCTCTGAATCGCCGTCGGGCTGGTCGGAAAGGATCGGTGCGACGGCCGCACCCTCCCGGCCATCCCATGAGCTCAGGACGAGCCGGTAGTCGCGGCCGGCGGAGCTGGAGATCGGCGAGAAGATGAACGCGCTCCAGACGCCATCGACGATGTGCTGTCCAAGCTGCCTTCGTTCGGCGACGAGCCGGCCTGTGGCTTCGTCGCGGAGCTCGCACTTGACGTGGCAGAAGTTCATGCGCCCGCCGGTGCGAAACTTCATGTCGATCCGCGCCAGGCTGTCCGCCGGACAGCGAAACGTCTGCTCGACTGTGACGCCCGCACGCAGCTCAGGGAGCGCGTTCTCGCCCGAGGCCGACTCGTGAACGATCGCATCCAGTACCGGCTCGAAACGCAGCAGCGGGCCGCCGTAGGCGCTCTCGGGCCAGTTCGCCTCGAGCGCCGCAGCGGATGCCGCGAACGCGACTTGGGCGTCCGGCGCGGCGCTCTTCTGGGCCGCCGCGAGGACGGTGTGGGGCGCGAGCGGGTCGCCCTGGTACCAGACGGCTCGGACCGGGAACGGCCGCAGCAACAGATCGAACGCGGCAGGAGTGAAGCGCCAGTAGTCCCAGGGATGATTGTGGATCGGAAAGTTCATCACGGAGCCGATCAGCACCAGTCCGTCGTCGCGCAAGATACGATGCGCCTCGCGAAGGGCCAGCAGCGGGTCCTGCACGTGCTCGAGCGTGTCCATCATCACGACGGAGCCGACACTGCCGTCGGCGACGCCGAGCTGGTGTGTATCGAGCAGCACATCGACGGCAGGGCCAGGCAGGAAATCGCCGCCGATGTAGCGCTTGTCCGCGAAGCAGGGACGCAGCTCGGCGTAGTCTTCCTGGCCCTCCGCTGGGCGCGAGCCGATCTCGAGCACGGGCTCGGGAACAGAAAAGGCCTTCGCGGCCATCACGGTAAACGTCTTGACGTTGTCTCTCATGTTCCGGTCGATCTCTGCGTCATTCTACGCGACCGAGAAAGCTGCCACCAAGCCCCTTCGAGCGGCGGGCCGCGTGTGGTGAGCCTGACGTCCCTAGCGCCTATTCGCTGGAGTCAGCTCGATGACGTCGTTCGTTGGCGCAGTGTTCGGCTGCGAACGGGCTGGCCTGCGGTTGAAGACGTAGTTGAACCCATCGTTTGGTTGAAAGTCGGTTGTAAACGCTGCGCGTGAGACACCTTGCGCTCGCTGCCGCTTGTACTGGTCCCAGATGAGCGTGATGGGACAGTCGTAGCAGATGAGTGACTTTGCGAGCGGCGATGCGCCGGCGTGCGACCGGAAGAGCGTTCGCGCCTCGCGAAACTTGTCGTTGTTCCAAAGCTGGCGGAAGCTCGAAGCTGACAGCTCAGCGAGGGGGATAGCATGATCATTGCCGAACACGCCAAAATCGTCTTCCTTATAGTACGCGGCGCAGCACGGCGCCGTGCCCCCATCGCTGTTGACGACCGCCTGCTGCCAGAGAAAGTGGCAGTAGCCGGGGTTGGGCTTTTGTTCGGGGTCGATAAACTCCTTGTTGATATCCCAGTCAGGGCCGGCAACCCAGCCCTTCGACAGGGCAAACTCCATGTCGAGCTCCGCCGCCATTTGGCGGGCGGACTCGATCTCTTCCTTCGTCTTGTTGTGCGAGAAGATGTGGTACTCCCAGATCATATGCGGATACTTCGAGCCCAGCTTCTGCTTCGCGGCGTTTACCAGCTGAACGTTGCGCAATATCGTCCCGAGATCGCCGCGGACTCTGTACTGCTCATAGCTCTCCTGCGATGCGCCATCGAGCGATACGCCAAGCACCTGCAGACGTGCGGCCACGAGTTGTTCCGCGCGTTCTTCGTCGAACGGGAAGCTAAAATTCGTGCTGATGATGGTAGAGATGCCGCGGTCACTCGCGAGGCCTACCATGTCGTAGATGTTCTTATTGAGCAGTGGTTCACCCCAGTTGTAGAACTCGACGAGAAACAGCCTGTCGCCCAACTCGTCCAGAACCTTCTTGTACAGGGGCAATTGGAGCATCGTCTTGTCGCGGCCGATCTCGCCCGCTCCCGTGAAGCAATACGGGCAACGCAAATTACAAGCGTTGGTAGACTCTATCGTCAAGACAAGTGGCGAGCCGTAGAGCTTCACGTGTCCGCGGCTTTTCTGGAAGCGGACCAAGTAGAGGTTGAGCAGGCGTGTTGGGGTCAGGCGGACACCTGGGTAATTGGGAACGCGCAGGAACGACAGCAGTTGGCGGTACGCATCTCGTCCCCAAGACACGGGTCTACGGACGAGTCGCCAAAGCTTTCCGAGCACAGCTGGTGCTAGGGAGCGTTTTTTCATGTGGCCTTAATCCTGGCGGGAGCGGGGGCCCGTCGATGCGGTGGCAAACTTTAGCAAAGGCTGCGGTAACCTGTCAACATGCTATACTTGCGTACCACGCAACTATTCGAACTCAGCCGTTCCGCGGTTGTTACAGCGACGACGTGTCTCCGTTAGTGATGATGAAGGGCAGTTCATCGTTCGGCAGGGAGTCTGCGCGGCTGAGCGGCATGGTCTCCGAGATCTCTTCCTAAATGGCGGCGCTGGCGGTATCCGCCGAATCGAGCGGCCGGCCGGGCGAGGCCAGCAACGCCCGCCACTTGCCGGTACTCGACGGTCTACGTGGTCTCGCGATCCTGCTCGTCATGCAGCACCACTTCTGGGGTTTGGCGTTTGGTCTGGGCGGCCGGGCTCCGACGCTCGCGATTGACCTCCATATGCGCGCGCTCTTCGCCGTCGGCTGGTCGGGCGTCGACCTCTTCTTCGTGCTCTCAGGTTTTCTCATCACGGGTATCCTTTGCGATGCGAAACGATCCAACTTCTATTTCCGCAACTTCTATGCCCGCCGGCTGCTCCGCATCTTTCCGCTCTATTATGCGTTCCTAGTGTTCGCGCTGTTCTTGTTGCCGAACTTCCATAGACTGGTGGGACCCGACCAGGTGAGCCAGTTGCGCGCGAGCCAGTTCTGGTACTGGACGTATACGATGAACATCGGGTCAGCGGTGAAGCAGTTCCACACCCAAGTGCCGATCGTGCATAGCCAGTTTTGGTCGCTTGCAGTCGAAGAGCAGTTTTATCTGGTCTGGCCGCTCCTTATCCTCCTTCTCAGCCGCCGAACGATGACGGTGGTGTGCGGGGTCCTCGTCGGCGCCGCGCTCGCTGTTCGCTTCGTCCTTGTGGATCCGATAAGCGCGTCATTCGCCAACCTGAACGCGGCGCACGTCTTGCTGCCGGCCCGCATTGACACGCTTGCGCTTGGGGCGCTGATTGCGCTCATGGTGCGCGGGGGAAGCGACCTCATCCCATTCCGTCGATATGCGTTTCCCGTTGCTGCTGGGTCGCTGTTGGTGCTCACGGTTCTCTTCGTTAGGCACCATGGGTTATCCGTGCTCGATCGGGACGTCGCGACCATCGGGTTTTCCGCGTTGGCGCTGTTCTTCGCCGCGTTACTGCTGCTCGTTGTGTCATCTGTGCCGGGCTCGGCGCTCCATCGCGTCTTTACGTCGTCTGGCCTGAGGATGCTGGGCCGTTATTCGTACGCGATCTACGTCTGCCACCTGCTGCTGGCGTTTGAGCTCGCCGCCGAGTTCGTTCGCCACGATGTTTCACGCACGGTCTTCGGTTCGCAGATACCGCTGAACATCGTGTTCAGTCTGGTCTGCACGGCCGGGTCCATCGCAGTCGCCTGGCTGAGCTGGCACTTCTTCGAGAAGCAGGTCCTGAAGCTGAAGCGATACGTGCCGTACGGGCGCCCGCGCCCAGCCGTTGAACGGCCGGCGGTGGCGGAGCGGCCGATGCTGGCGGCGCCATGACTTCGGGCTCCTGAGGCCGTCTCGTAGCATCAGGGTAGAAGCCGCGTTATGTTAGTGACGCCCCGCTGGAGCGCAGACCTTGGGCCAACAGGCGAACGAAGCGCTATCTGAACCCCGGCGCATCCCTGCGCTCGATGGGGTGCGCGGCATCGCCATTCTCCTGGTACTGACGTACCACTTTTCGTGGGCGCTCGGATTCGGAACGCAGTTCCCGGACCGCGCCCTCGGCCGGGTTCTGAGTGTCGGCTGGGCAGGGGTCGACCTGTTCTTCGTCCTCTCGGGGTTCCTCATCACCGGCATCTTGCTCAACGCGCGTGAAGGCAGCGGCTACTTCCGCACCTTCTATGCGCGCCGGGTGCTTCGCATATTCCCGCTCTACTACGGCTTCTTGTTCATGATGATCGTGGTGCTTCCGGAGCTGCCGTTCCTGCGCGACAACCACGGGCTTCAGACCTTACGGCATCACCAGTTGATCTACTGGACGTACTTGTACAACGTAGCGATCTCCCTTCATCCGGGCGTTGACCTTGGCCCCTACGCGAACGGGCATTTGTGGTCGCTGGCGATCGAAGAGCAGTTCTATCTGATCTGGCCGTTCGTGGTCCTCGTGCTCGGGCGGCGGGCCCTCGCCTCGTTTTGTGTTCTCTCCATCGTCGCGGCGCCGGTTATCCGGTATGGGTTGCTGCACGGCGCCGTTCCGGATCTCCAGAACGTCTTCGCCGCTTCAACCCTGATGCCGGCGCGCATGGATACGCTTGCCCTCGGCGCCCTGATCGCGGTGATCTACAGAGATCCTGATCTCGTACGCAAGGCGGCTCGCTGGGCGCTTCCGGTTGGCGTGGTGGCGATCTCGGCGCTCGTGATCTTGGATCTCAACCGGCATGGGCTTTCGTTGCTGGATGAGAGAGTCCTTATGTATGGCCTCAGCGGTGTGACGCTAACCTTCGGTGCGGTTGTCATGCTGGTGGTCGGCGGCGTGCCTGGCACGCTCCAGTCGGTCATGGCAAATCGCGTGTTGACGTTCTTCGGCAGGTACAGCTACGGTCTCTACGTCCTTCACTTCCAGATCATGGAGGAGCTGAAGAAACAAGCGGCGAACCATGACTGGGTCCGTTCTGTCGGGGGATCGTTCATTCCGTTCGACTTGGCGTTTACGGCAGTGGCGTTGACCCTCTCCGTCTCAGCCGCGTGGCTGAGCTGGCAGCTCTTCGAGAAGCAGGTCCTGAAACTCAAGCGGTACGTACCGTACGGACGGAGGGCCGCGATCGAGCCAATTGGCCGCCGCCAGCCGACGCTACCAGCGCGATGACGACTCCCGTCCTCGATGGCCACGACGGCTCGCAGGGCGTCGTCGAACGCGCCCAGCGGCTGGTCGGGGTGCCTCACCTTGTCCTGGCGCTCATCCTCGCCTTCGGCTGCATACTCTACTTCTCGATGCTCAACGATTGGTTCCAGACGGACGACTTCATCTACCTGCGCGTCGCCCAGACACACGATTCACCCGCCTACCAGCTGCACGCCTGGAACTTCTATGCAGACCGATCAGACGGGCCGATATCGGGGTCGCAGGGCAAATACCAGCCACTGTACGAGATCGGCATCGTTAGCGAGGCGAAGGTCTTCGGGCTGCATGCGCTGCCGTACCATGCGGTGAGCCTGGCACTCCACCTGACCAACGCCGCCCTCGTGTGGTTCGTCGTCATGAAGGTGACCAAGAGACAGCTGGTCGCGCACCTTGCCACGCTGATCTTCGTGGCCCATCCAACGTACGTCATAGCTGTGTCCTGGATCTCCGACCAGGTCGCGCTCGCAGCCACCACCTGTGCCTTGTTCTGCGTTTTGTCGTTCACCAAGTCGCTGGAGCCGGGCAGGAACGCCCGCCTCTGGTACGCCGCCTCCATCGCGAGCTATCTCGCAGCAATCTTCTTCCACCCGAAGGTCGCCGTCGTGCCCGTCGCGCTCGCTGCATACTACTTCTTCGTCTACTCCACAGATCTGCGGGGACTGACCTCGCCGCGCAGCTGGCTGCGGTTTACGCCGTACGTTGCAGTGGCATTCTTCCCGTTGGCCGCCAACTACTGGCTGCGCGATCAATCCGTGTACTGGCACGGCGCGAACGGGGTCGGCCCGCACATCTACAAGAACTATGTGCAGTACCTACGCATGGCCCTCATCCCGGACCCGTGGCTGCACGGCGCCCGGCTGGGAGCCGTCGCCTGCGGGGCCTGGCTGTCCATCGGCCTGTGGCTCTTGCGGGACCCGCGCTACCGCAGTGTGGGCGTGCTGGCCCTGGCCTGGCTGGTTGCCGCCATCTTCCCGCTCACCACCTTGACGTCGGGGGCGTACAACCGAGAGCTCTACGTCGCCGGGCCCGCCGTAGCGTTGACGCTCGCACTCTTCTTGGTAAGCGTGCTGGACTGGCTACCGAAGCAGGCGGCCACGAACATGCTGGCTTTCGCGGTTGTCGTCGTCCTGTTCGCCCTCGTTTCGCGACGGACGATCATGAACGAAAGCGCGTTCGCGGGCAACGCCGCGGAATCGCGGGATTTCATCGAGAGGCTGCGGGAGACGTATCCTGCGCTGCCACGTGGCACTTCTGTCTACGTTGTCGGCACACCGAGCAGCCTTCACATCTTCGGGGACGTCCACCTCAATGCGCTCGGCCAGGTCTACTACGGTGACATCCCATTCATCACTGTCTCGGAGGTTGACGCTGAGGCGATCGAGCGGTCCGGGCAGCCCAACGCGTTCGTCTTCCGTTACGCGCCGCCCTGACCTGGCCTGCTGGCCTGCGGGCGCCAAGTGCTGCACTGTGGGCGCCCGCGCGCGTATTCTCCAGGCCATGCTATATAATGGCGCCCAATGGCAGACATAACGCACGAGAGCGGGTGGCAGGCCCGCCTGCACGGCGTAACAAGAATCAACTGGCTTGTTTGGCTGCTGCTCACAGCGGTGCTCTTGCACCTGCTGATGATGGGATCCCTCTTCTGGGGCTACCTCAACCCGTTGTCCTATCAGACGCACCGCGCGGGGCAGGCGCTTGACTTCTTTTCCATCTACGAGGCGGGTCATAAGGCCCTCCTCAACCGGTCGTTTTATGATTCCGCGCTCGGCGACACGATGGTGCGGACACCCTATCACTCGAGTTACCGCTACGTTCCTGTGTTTGCCTACGGGTTCGGCGTGCCCGCCAACGCGCTGCCCCCATGGCCGGCGTACTGGGGCTGGGTTGCGTTCAACGAGCTCTTGCTGGTCGTCAACGCATACGCGACGTGGCGCGTGGCCGGAAAGAGCTCGTGGGGGGTAGTGGGCGCGGCGATGTGGTTCGTGTTCACGCCGATCTACGTAGAGTTCTACGACGGGCAGTTCTCCTTCCTGATGGCAACCTTCGTGCTGTGGATGGGCATCGGTCTTCTGCGGCAGAAGGAACTCCTGACAGGCGCTTCATGGGCGCTCTCCTTGGTGACAAAGAGCAACACGGTACTCGTGGCGCCGATGCTTTTCCGCATCGGTTGGTGGCGTGCGCTGGTGTTGGGGGCTGCTGTTGCCGCAGTCAATCTCCCGTACTTCATCTGGCGCCCCGCCGATCTCGAGTTCTTCTGGCGCGCCAGTGTCAACGACTCGCTCACGCATCCTATCTTCCGTCCAATGCTCTACACGCCCGCCAATCACGGCCTGCTTTCCTTCTTCAACAACGCCTACCTAGCCTCCCATTCAGCTGCTGTCGATGTGTCCCACGCCTTGCCCCTCGTGCTGACCTTCGTCATCATCGGTTCGTCTCTCGCCGTCACGTTCCTCGCTCGCCGCGCCGACCCGCTGCTGTTGCTCGCCACTTGGGTGACGGCGTTCTTTCTATTCGACGGGTGGGTACCGGAGTACCACTACGTTATGCTCCTGCCGGTGCTGGTGCTCCTCGTCGGACACCGGCCCGGCTTGCGCATCCCAGCGCTCGCCGTGTTCGTGGCGCTGGCCCTGCCCACGCCCTACTGGCTGTTGAATCACGTCTGGAACACGAGTGCCGTCCCCCCGCCGAGCATGTTGGACCCAGTCCAGCTGAGCTGGCCCGCATGGGGCGTGGTCTTCTATCACGCTGCGAAATCGCTACCAACGCTCGCCCTGTGGTCGTACCTCGTAGCTGTGCAGTGTCGAGGTGGGACTCACGGTCGCACCCTTCGCACGAGTCCTGACATCGGCCCAAGGGCTGGAACCGTATAGTTAGGAATCGGAGTCGCCCAGCCGCAGAGGGGTTAGTCGAGCATGGACCGATTGCCGAGCGTCTATATCGTCGTCGTGAATTGGAATGGGTGGCAGCACACGGTGCGCTGCCTGAAGTCTTTACAGGCGCTCAACTATCCCGACTACCAGGTGGTCACCGTCGATAACGGTTCGAACGACGGCTCAGTCGAACGCATCCGCGCGGCGTTTCCAGCGATCAACGTCATCGAAACGGGAGCGAACCTCGGCTTCGCGGGCGGAGCCAACGCCGGCATCAGGGCCGCGCTGGAGCGTGATCCGGCGTACGTCTGGCTCCTGAATAACGACGTGGAAGTGGAGCCCGACACGCTGACACAGCTTGTCGATGCCGCCCGCGCGCATGAGCGGGTGGGCATCGCCGGCCCCTCGGTGTGGCGCCCGCCCGCCGGCGGCCAGGCGTCGATGGAGCCGGCAGCCTTCGTCTGGCATGGCGAGTATCGAGCCGCGACCGCTTGTCCAGAGCAGACCGGACAGGAGCCGTTCCACCTGGTGGACGATCTTGCCGGCAGCAGCATGCTGCTCGACGCGGCGATGTTGCGTGAGATCGGATTGCTCGACGAGCGCTTCTTCCACTACTGGGACGATGTCGAGTTCTGTGCGCGAGCGCGCATGGCCGGCTGGCTGGTCGGGCACGCATGCCGGCCGCACATCTGGCATGTCGTGGGCGCGACGGTACCGACGACGAGCGCGCAAGCGCAGTACTACTTCGTGCGCAACTGGCTCTTGTTCGCGCGCTGGTCAGGCCGCGGCGGGCTGCTCACGATGTTGCGGCGCGCTCCGAGAATGACACTGGGGCTGGTCCTCGGCCGGCGCTGGCTGCTGCGCGGGAAGTGGCGCGTGTCGGTCGCCAGCCTGACGGGCGCTGCCGACGCGCTGCGCGGGCGCTACGGACAGCGAGAGCTGCCGCGTTGGCTGCGCTAAGCGCAGACCGGCTAGACTGACGGAAGCATGACGATGAATCTGCGCTCGCAGGCGATCCTGAAAGCCTTGCAGCACGTTTCCACCGCCTTCCCAGAAGAGCCCCTCCATGTTGTTGAGGTGGGCTCGATGTACAACGAACACGAAGGTCTGTCGACCTACTTGATTGCGGATGTGCTCGCCAAGAGGGCCGGAAAGAGCCGCTTCATCAGCATCGACTGGGACCCGGAGCACATCGAGGCGTGCAGGGCGATCATGCGCAAGCGCAACGCCGCGCTCGTAGAGGCTGTCGAGTTCCGCGAGGGCCACAGCCTGCGCTTTCTACCGCCAGTGCTGGCCGAGTTGGGGACGGTGCACTTCGCGCTACTAGACGGCGGCGAGCATCCCGAAGTCTGCCTGGCGGAGTTCGAGCTGGTGACGAAGCACTTGGCGCCGGAGGGCGCGCTGCTGATCGATGACGCGCAACCGATCCCCCGCAAGCAAGACTATGCGCTCCAGCGTCCGCTCGGGAAAGTAAACCTGATCCTGCCAATGCTGCTGATCGAGGAGTATTTGCGACATCGCGGCGAGATTCGCGCCGCCGGCTCGGATACGAACGACTCCACGACTGTGCCGGACGCGCACTTCTTGAGCGAGCTGAAGGGCCTCGATCTCAACAACCGAGGTGCCGCGTTCTGCGTCATGGGCACCTGGCATCGCATGCTCGCCTATGGCAGCCCGAAGTTCGTCGAAGGCGCAGCCGAGCTGACCGACGTCGGGCTGATGCGCCGGGCGGCGCGCGGCGTGCTCGAGAAGCTGCGGCTCGGCTAGGCGAGACCCGCGCCCTCAGCTTCCGCTGGCCGCGTGATCTGCGGCAAGCTGAGGCCATCGAAATACTTGAGCGGCCACGCGATGATCGCGAGACTGCCGACGGCGATGATCGCGGCTGCCGCGAAGACCAGCGGGTGTTCCGGGCCCAGGGTGGCAACGCTGAGTGCGGCATAGGGAAGCGCGAAGAGCCACAGCCGGGTCTCTTTCACAAGATCCGTGTCGAGCACCTGCCAACGCACAATGGCGACCTGCGCGACGAGCAGGAACGCCTCGGTGATCACCGTCTCGATCGACGCGCCGCGCGCCTTCAGCGTTGGGATCAGGATGAAGCAGAGCGTCAGGTTGAGCGCCGCCGTCGCGGCCTGAACGCGCACCCGCGTGCCGATCTTGTCGTTCGTGGCCAGCACGGCGGACGCCGAGCCGGAGAGATAGCGCAGCGGCAACGCCAGTGCCAGGATGCGCAGCAGCAGCGCGGACTCCTGGAACGAACCGCCGAAGATCCTGGGCACAAACGGATCGGCGAGCAGCACGAGCGCCGTCGCCGCTAGCATGCCGATGAACAGAATGCCTTTCGACGTTAGCACGTAGGTGCGTTGCAGCCGCTCTCGATCGACCTGGCTCCACTCGAAGTAGCGTGGGTAGAGCACGCGGTTGAAGACCACGATCGGCAGGAGATACGCGACGACCAGCATGCGCACCGGGATGTTGTACAAGCCCACCTGCCGCGCTCCCACAAGCAACGACAGCATCACGAGGTCGATGCTGAGGTAGATGAAGTAGAAGAAGTCACCCATGCCGAAGAGAAAGCCGGTGCGGAACAACGACCGGATCCGTGCAGGGCTGATCCGTAAGGAGAAATCGTCGCGGAGTAGCCAGGCGGTGAAGATCGACATCGCCGTGCTGGCGATGAGCGGCGACAGTGCCAGCATTGTGAGCCCGAGGTCGGCCAGTACGACGGCGAGGGCGTAGATCACGTTCGCGACGGCCGCGACAACGCCGGCGATCGCGATCGCGGTGTAGCGGCCCCGCACCTGAAGCGCCGCAGAGAGCTGCGCGTTGAGTGCCATGGGGAAGAGCGCCGTGCCCATCACCAACACGACGCCGCGCACCGTGTGGCTGTAGTCGAACAGGTACGCCCAACCCGCGAGCCCTGCGTACGCGACAAGCGCCGTACCTAGTGCGCCGACGATGCTGTTGCTCAACAACACCGGCAGCTCCTCTTCTCCGCGCGCGCCGAGCTGAAGAATGGCGTACAACAGCCCAAAGCCGGCGAATGTCGCGGCGAAGGCTTGGAGCGCCTGGCCGGTGGCGAAGATGCCGTACCCCTCCGAGCCGAGGTAGCGCGCAGCGGCGATGGCGATTAGCGGCAGCATCGCGGCGCGCGCGAGCTCGGCGATCAGGTTCGCGCCAATGCCGGCGAGCAACCGATGTTCCTTCGCGTGCCTGGCCAACGTCTCTATGCGGAACATGCTGTATCTCAGCTTACACCGCGCCCCGAAGGGCGGGAGGCGCGGCGACTCGCGCGGGAATCGGTTGCTCGAGCTGCTCGATCATGTGGCGGTACAGCGCGATCACCTTCGGCCGCGCGGCCTCCATCCAGAGCTGCTCTCGATAAAACGTGTGGCACGCTCGGCCGATCTGCTCGCGATACGGCTGGTCCCGCAGCAACCGCACGACATGCTCCGCGAACGTGGGAGCGTCCGTCGCGCGCAAGAGGCAGTCCGCGTGGGCGAGGCCGGACAGCCCTTGCGGCGTTCCGACCACCGGCAGCCCGGCCGACATCGCCTGGGCTACCTTCACCTTGATGCCCGTCCCCATGCGCGCGGGCGAGACGGCCACCTGGCTCTCGCGCAGGAGCCGGCCGAGGTCGGGTTCGCCATCGACACGCACGCCCGGCTCGCGTGCCAGGCGCCGGACGCGATCGGACGGGAGGCGCCCTGCGATGATGAACGAGGCCTCCGGGACCGCCCGCCGCACCTCCGGCCAGATCCGCTCGACGAAGTAGCAGACGGCGTCGACGTTGAACCGGACGTTCATCGCGCCCACGAAGAGCACGATCGGTGCTGTTCGATGCGAGTCGAGGGACGACGCATCCGCCGGCTCGAACGGAAACGGCACGGGCAGCACCGCGCTGAAGGGCGGGTCCCTCTCAGGGATGAGCTCGCGCCGGTCCTCCTCGCTGAGGAAGAGGCGCCATTCGAACCGGTCCTGCGCAGCGAGCTCGTACCGGCGCACTGCGCGGGTCTCCAGCCGCCAGAAGAGCTTCTGGAGTGGTGCCCGCTCGTAGCGGGCAAAGGCCTCGACAGTGCGAAACCACGCGTCGTGATTGAGCAGGGCGGCCGGGCAGTGCACGAACGGGCGGTAGCGAGCAGTCGCCCAGTTCTCGAACTGTGCGAGCGCAAAGGTGCGTCGCCGCGTCAGCTCGTCTAGGCATGACGGGAGCGATGCAGCCGTCTGCGACTGGAGCAAGCGCGACTCGCCCATGAATACGAGTCGCGCGTTTCGGACGATCGATCCCGCGAGAGTCGCATCTTTGGAGGTGCCTGCGCGCCGCTCGAGGATCACGTCGACTCCCAGGCCGCGCAGGTACTCGGCGCCGTGCAGCGAACGCTCGCCGTCGTCGATCGAGACGACGGTCAGCGGAAACTCCGCCTGCAGGACGCGCAGCAGGGCGAAGCTGACGGCGTCGCTGCCGATCTCCACCGGATAGGGAATGCGGTGTTTGACCAGGAGGATCGGGTGCTCGCTCATTCGACGGCTACCCTCGGTGAAGCGCGTCTTGCCGTCAGCTCTTCGTAGAGCGCGAGATAACGCGGGCCAACCGTGTCCCACGAGAACTCCCGCGCGATCCGCTCCCGCCCCGTCCGGCCGAGGCGCTCGCGCATGCCGGGATCCAAGACAAGCTCGCGAAGCAGGGCGGTGAACTGCTCAATATCGTTCGGATCGAAGAGCCGGCCGGTGACATTATCCTCTACAATCTCCGGTATGCCGCCCACGTCTGTGGCGAGCACGGTCGCGCCATAGCTCATCGCCTCGAGTGCCACGTACGGGAAGTTCTCCGGCCAGAGCGACGGCATGACGACGATGCCCGCGCGCTGGTAGTGCGGGGCCGGGTCCGCCCGGCCGTGAAATCGAACGGATGGGAATGCGGACTGCAGGCTGGAGCGAAGGGGGCCGTCGCCGACGACATCGATCTGCCAGCCGAGATCGCTCGCCACGTGTTCCATCGGACCGAGGACGCGCTGCAGCCCCTTTTCGCGGCTGAGGCGCCCGACGAAGAGCATTCGCGCCTCGCCGGCAGTGGTTTCGTCTGGAAGCGAGACCCCGTTTGGTATGACACGGACCGTGCCGAAGCCCTGAGACTCGTAGTAGCGCGCGAGATACCGACTAGGCGAGACGAGCGTGGCGTTGGCCAGGTGTCTGCGATGCACGCTTCGCGAGAACCACTGCCACGGCAAGAGCGCCGCTCGCTGTCGAGGAAAGCGCAGCCCGTCGCGATCGACGATCGGGTTGAACAACTCGACGAAGCCGTATCCGTGCAGGGTAACAACCGCCGGGCGCAGCCGAGCCGCGACGCCCACAAGCTGAGATGAGATCCCCAGCAAGTTGTGGAAGTGGACGACATCGGGTTCTACGCTGCTGATGATCGCCGAGAGCCGTCGCGCGTTGCCGGGCGAGAAGAGATCGAAGTAGGCCTTCCTGAGATACTTCGATTGCACCCTGTGGAGCGATAAAGCTCCAGTTGTGCCGTTGCGCTGTGCCCGCGCCGGCGCAGCGATGTCCACATGCGCTTCGTGAGCGGTCAACCACGCAGTGAGAGCGAGGCAGAACTGCTCGGCGCCGCCCCACTGTTCGGGAGGAAGCCCGTCGATGACCTGCAGGACGCGCATAGCAGTGCTCATGAGCGAACTACCGGCTGCCCTGCTGCTTTTTCACGGCCTCGACCATAAACGTATACCCATCCCAAGGCGACCCAAGTAAGGCATCTGCCAGCAGAGAACACGGGTAGGCGATAAGACACAATGGAAGCCAGACCAGCATCTTCACCGCCGTCCCGCCCCAATCGAGGCGAACGCCAATCCGATAGAAGAATTTGGAAACCGGCGAGTTGATCAGGTACCGCGTCCGGCGGACATCCAGGTACTGGCGAAGGCTCGCCAGCAGCTCGTCCTCTGTGTAGTAGTGCGACACCGACGACGCCTTCCGATGCCGCTCGCGGAGCTCATCGGCGAGCGATTGGAGGTTGTCCGTCGTGAGGACCAGTGTTCCGCCGGCCCTTAGGACCCGGGCCATTTCGGCGATCGCCAGCTCGCCGTCACGGAAGTGCTCAAGTGACGAGCTGGAGACGATCTTGTCGAACGATTCGGTCTTGAAGGGCAGATGCTCGGCGCTGGCAGTTGCGAACTGCGTGCTGCTTCCGGCTCGCTCCGCGACCCGGCGCGCCCGGCGTATCGCCTGAGCCGAAATGTCGAAGCCATACGCCGCCCGGGTGCGCTTGGCCAGACGAAACGTCAGCGAACCGCGGCCGCACGCGGCATCGAGCAGACGCTCCTGGGGCTGGATCGCCGCCCATCGTTCGATCGCGGGCCATTCCAGCCAGCGAACGACGTTGAGGATGCCGACCGTGCGATAGACCGCGTACTCATACGACGAGACGAACCTGCGTCTCGCGGCGAGAGCGCTATCTAGCATTGACGTCAGCCCGCCGTCCCAGAGCACGGCTTACTCTGGCGGATGCTCATGGCGACGCCTCATGGACCGGCTGCTCGATGTTGTAGAGGGCCCAACTTCCTTTGCGGATCACCTCGTTCATGAAGAAACGTTTGTCGAAGGCGGCGAAGGCGGCGGCCGACTCCGGCTGAATGGTGGAGATGATCAGGTAGACGCGCCGCTCTTCGAGCGACTGCTTTACTACGGGAAAGAGCGACTGGTCCCAGTTGGTCTGCTGGAGGATGCTGTAGTTGATCGTGTCCGGATAGCCGGCGCTGTTGATGAGCTTCATTGAGTTGGGGCCGACGATGAGCATCACGGGTTGCTCGCCTTGTAGGTAGCTGTCCATCTCCTGCCAGGCCTGCCGGTCGTGCTCGCGCGCGTAGTTCAGGCGATTGAAGCCGTACACGTGCCAATCGTACGATTGCGCGATGCCAACCATCCCGACGACGGCGACCATCGCCAGGACAGCAGAGCGCGTCGCGGCGCCGTTCGGGCGCAATAGGCGGGACGTCTCCCAGAAGAACGCCCCGGCGGCGATCGCGAGCAGCGCGTAGATCGGCAGCGAGTAGCGCACGAACGATGACCGCGCGATCGGCAGTCCGTAGCCATAGTAGTTGTTGTGCTGATGGCCGTACAGGAACAGGATCGCCAGCACGGTCGCGCTCACGAGCAGCGCAAGCAACCAGGCGTTCCGCCGTCGAGATGCTACCCGCCAGACGAGGCCGAGGAACGCGAGCGCAAGAAACGGGAAGGCGAACGTGGACGAGCCGAGGTAACGGATGTGGAAGAACAGGTTGTGCACCTTCTGCGTCGGGTGGAAGTTGGAGGAAGAGCCGCTCACGCCGATGGCGTAGAGGAAGTACCGCTCGACGAGGCCTTGGCTGTGCATCGGACCAATGCTCGGTTCGAGCGATAGGTAGGCGGAACCGACGTGCGGGAAGAAGAAGGGGCTGTGAAAGAAGATGGCGTTTGTCACGAGCACCAGCGGAATACAGGCGAACGCCGTGGCCGCGAAGGGAAGGCATCGCGCAACGGAGCGGCAGCGCCACCAGACGAGTAAGAGCATAGGAGGCACGAAGATGAACTCCGTGACACGCATGAAGACCGCCAGCGTCATAAGGACGCCGGCGAGGGCGAGCTGCCAGCCCCTCGGCGGGTTCGACCAGAGCACGAGCACGAGCGCGCCCAGCTCGAGGCTGAGCACGGGGACATTGTTGTAGACCGTGCTCGCCCAGTGCCCGAACGCCGGCGACACGGCGAACACGAGCGCGGCGAGCGCCGCGGCCCACCACGAGCGGAGCAGCTTCCAGGCGAGCAGGTACAGCGCGACGATCGCAGCGGTGGCGAAGAGCGCGGTGTAGGCATAGTAGCCCGAGTCGCCCGGGAGCTGCGCGAAGGGCGTGTAGGAAAGCGCCGTGCCTGGGAACACCCGATGGTACATGTCGGTGGGCGTGCGGTAGGTCACGTCCAGCGCACCTACGATGTTCGTCCGGTACTTATCGTTCAGCGAGTCGGTCACGCGCAGAGAGCCGCTCGTCGCCAGCTCGTGCGCGCCGTTGATGATCGCGCTTTCGTCCTGAGCGGACGTCATCGGCACCGTGTTCAGCGTGATGTACGTCGCGGTGAACGCGATGAGCAGCGCGCAGGCGAAGAGCGCCGGACGGAGCGCCTGCGCCGCGTCGTCGACGGCTTCGCTCGCGCGGCCGTTCAACGTGAGGCCGAGCGCGCAGAGACCCGCCGGGGCGATCGCGAGGTCGACGGCAGGCGGCAGGTGGACGAAAACGCCGGCGGTCTTGAGCGCGGTGTAGGCGATCAGGCTGGCGAAGAACCCGGCGCGCAGCCAGCGCGACGAAATCGCCGGCGCGAAGGGCACCGCGCCGGCCAACCACCGCCGCAAGCCGCCAACGAGCACGTAGACCGACATTAAGGCGATCCCACCGCCGCGATGCCGATCGCTCTGAAGGTGAGGCCCTTGCTGGCGGTGAGCAGGTTGGTGAGATCGTCGCCTTGATGAAGTGTCACGGTCACCGTGAGCCAGTCCGGCGTTTGGTGCAGCTGCGCTTGCCACAGCGGGACGGGCGCGTTCGTGCGCGAATCGATTCCGGAGATCACACCCTTGGCCGGGCCGGTGTCCTGCACCTCGAGCTGAACCGTCACGTCCTGATCGACGCGGCCGTCGCCGTCGGCGTCGACGAGAGGAAGCTGGATGTAGGCGTTGCTCTGGACCGCCTGGAGCATGCCTTCGGGGGTCACGGCCCATCGGGAGAGAGCGCTATATGTGTTCCAGACATCGACGTAGCCCAGCGTGTACCTCACCGGCACGAACGAGACGCGCTGGACACTAAACGATCCGACCCGGGCGATTTCGCTCACCTGGTAGCGCGTATAGAAGTACGTCTGAAACATCATGTCCTGCGCGTTGGCCTCTGACATGATGAGGAAGACCGGCCGCTCGGCTGAGGCGCGCTCCGCCACCGCGGCGACTGGGGGAATTCGATAGAAATCGGGGAGGGTCATGTAGTTGATGAAGTACTTCTCGTAGTCGCTATCGATGAGCTTCTCGGAGCTCGGCCCCCCGATGAGCAGCGGCGTTTGCAGTTCCTTGCCCAACAGCGGCTTGATCTGGCTCCATGCGGCCCGGTCATCCTCTCGATAGCCGTTTAAGCGATTGAAGCCGTAGACATCGGCGTCGTAGGACTTGGCTACGCCAGCGACGAGGATGACGCCCACGAGCGCTATCGGTAGGGCGCGGGCGACGGCGGTCCCTCGGAACAGACGAGACGCTTCGAGCGCGAACGCGCCGGTGGCCAGGCCGAGCATGGCGTACACCGGCAGCGAGTAGCGCACGAAGGACGACCGGACGATCGCTTGCCCATAACCGTAGTAGTTGCTCGACTCGCGGCCGTAGATAACGAGCACCGCGAGCGCAGCCGTCAGCAATGCCCCGGCCAGCAGCCACGTGCCGCGCCGGCCGGCCGCGGCGCGCCACGTGATGCCGACCAGCCCTAACCCAAGGAACGGGAAGGCGAACGTTGATGAGGCCAGGTAGCGCGCATGGAACCAGAGGTGCTTGATCTGGTCCAGAAGATGCGCGTTCGATGGGGACGTTCCCGTGAACTCCGCGTATCGCCCCAGCAGGGTCGTTGAGGAGGGGCCTGTCTGCTGCACAGCCTGCGATGGTGACGCCGGCAGCCATAGGTAACCCTTCCCGATGTGCGGCAGCAACAGCGCGTCGTGGAAGAAGATCGCGTTCGTCACGCCGATGAGCGCAACACCGGCTACCGTGGCCGCGGTGAGCGCCGCGACGCCTCGCCAGCTACGGCTGCGCCACCAGACGAGCGCGAAGAGCGGAGCGACGTAGACGACCTCGGTCACGCGGGCGAAGAACGCCACGCTCAGGAGTGCGCCCGCGAGGCCGAACGCCCAGGTGCGTTCGCGCGGCGCCCACAACGCGACGGCGAGCGCGCACAGCTCGAGCGCGAGCACGGGGACGTTGTTGTAGACCGTCACCGCCCAGTGGCCGAACGCCGGCGACACGGCGAAGGCCAGCGCCGCCACGAATGCGGCCTGCCATGAGCCAAGCAGCCTTCGGGCGACGAAGTACAGCGCGCCGATCGCCAGCGTTCCGAAGCTGACTGTAAACAACCGGTAGCCGAGGCCACCCGGCAGCACGGAGAACGGAGCGTAGAGCGCCGCCGTTCCCGGGAACGTGCGATAGTACATGTCGGTCGGCGTCCGATACAGGACATGCAGCGCGCCGATCATGTTCGTCTGGTAGCGGTCGTTGAGCGGGCTCGTGACTCGCAGCGAGCCGCTCGTGGCCAGCTCGTGGCCCCCGTGCACGATCGCGCTCTCGTCCTGGCTCGTGACAAACGGGACGGTGTTCACCGCGAGATACGTGATCGTGAACACGACAAGCACGGCGGCGGCGAGCAATCCGAAGTTCATCGATTGCGTCTCGGCGGCGTCAGCCTCCTCGTCACGCGTGCGCGCCTGCAGTGCGAGGCCGATCGCGCAGACTCCCGCGGGCAGGATCGACAGATCGACCAGGGGCGGCAGATCGACGATGGCGCCGGCCAGCTTCAGCAGCAGATAGGCGGCGAGGCTGACAGCGAACCCGGCCCGGAGCAGGCCGGACGAAGCCCGGAGGCGCTCACCGACGTCCGGAAGCCGCAGCAGGCGCCCTGTGACGCGGAGCTGGTCTCGCACGCGCGCGGAGAGCATCGTTATGCCGCCTGCTTTCGTTCGAAGAGGGCTGCCATGCGCAGGTAGCAACCAGGCCCTGCCTCCTCGGTGCCGTGGATCTCGAACACACGAAGCGACAAGCAATCGGACTGCTTCGCCGCCAGCTCGACGAGTCGCTCCGGAGCGTAGAAGCGACTGAACTCGTATCCCCAGCCCGGCACCTCGATCACGCGCGCGTCTGGATCGAGCACGGCAGGTCTCGCCCATGTGGAGGAATCGATGTAGTTCGTTGTCACGACGTCGAGATAGAGGGGAAGGATGCACAGCCGTCCGCCGGGCCGAAGCAATCGCCCGGCTTCGCGCAGGAAGGCTTCGTCGGCATCGCCCTGAAAGTGGTCGAACGCGCAGTGCGCGGCCATCTTGTCGACGCTCCTGTCCGGCAGCGGGATCGATCGCACGTCGCTGCCGATGTACCGTCCGTGGACTCCGCGCCGGTACGCCGCATCGAGCCGGTAGCCGGCGCAGCCGTACAGCTGCTCGGCGATCGGCGCGAACGGCGAGTTGTCCGCGCCGACATCCATGTAGACATCACCCGAGGCGATCTCGAGCAACTGCGCGCCCACGTAATGCTCCAGCGTCTTCTCGCGAAACGCCGGCGAAGACGGGCCGCCGGAATACCAGTCAGGGAAGTCTGCCTGCTGAAGGAACGTCTGGAACGCCGCAGGGTCGAGGGTAAAGTGCTCGACGCGCGCGCCGGCGGCTTCGAGGCGTGAGCGAGCCCATGTTGCGTCCACGATGGGGCACTCCGAGGCAACCATGGCCGCCGCATGGCCGTTGCGGCGCTCCGGCGTGATCAGCCGTCCACCGGGCAGATGACGGATACGACGCATGCCTTGTCGCAAGGTGCGCTGGGTGACTGCTGACCAGCGATAGGGCCGCAGCGACCAGACGTAGCCTGCCGTAGTGCGAACGCGGGCTGGGAACCTTGCGCTAGCCATCGAATCCCATCCTGTTCGCGATCGCGCTCCAGGCGTACTCTTCCCGAAAGGCGGCCGGCGGCTCGCACGGCGACGGTGTCGTGGCCGCCGAGACCATGGCGCACGCGAAGGCGTCCCACCCATCGACGACTCGCAGCAGGTCGCCGCACGCCTCGCGGTCGATGCCCTCGGCGCCGGCGGTCGTGCTCACGACAGGGCGGCCGCAGGCGATGCTCTCGATGATCTTGATGCGCGTGCCGCCGCCGCGTAGCAGCGGTACGACGACCGCGTCGGCGGCGTTGATCACGTCCTCGATGCGATCGACCAGGCCGGCGTACCGCAGACGCGGATGCTGGATGCGCGCCGACAGCTCGTCCGAGCCACGGCCTGCGACGGCGATCCGGTAGCGGGCGCCGTGCGCGTCGAGGCGCGGCAGCAGCTCGCGATGCAGCAGCTCCAGCGCCTCGATGTTCGGCGCGTACTGGAGGTGGCCGAAGTAGAGGAACAGCAGCTCGCCCTCCGGCACCCCGAGCGCTTGGCGCATCGCTGCTCCTGCCGACGGATCGGGTTGGAAGCGCTCGTCGTCGTAACCGTTCGGCACCAGCACGGCCTTGTGCGCCGGCATACCGAGCGCGCGCAGCTTCTCGTGGTCGTCATCGGAGACGACGAAGACCCGATCGGCCAGCCGCAGCGCGAACCGTTCGTACAGCGCCATCACGCGCCACCAGCGCGATCCGCCGCGCCGGAAGCGGTCGCTCTCCACGTTGTGCGTGTCGAGGTAGAGCGGCGTCGCCTTCGGCAGACGCGCCAGCGCGACCGGGAGCATGGGCCACATGAAGCTGCTGATGATTGCGTCGGGCGACGTTTCGCGGATGACCGAGCGCAGGCGCGCGGCGTAACGCGGGTCGATGAACTGCGTGCGGCCCGGCGCGCCGAGCTCGTGCACCTCGATCGGCAGGTCCTTCTTTTCTGGAGACGCGAGCCGGGGGCATGCCAGCGCGACGTGATGCCGCCGCGCGAGGTACTTCGCCATGTTGTAGGTACGGCTCATGCCGCCGGTATTCGGCGGGAAGATGTCGAGCGGCGAAACGATGAGGATCTTCACGGCAGCGCGCTCCTACACGTGCTCCTCTTGTCGCGGCCGTTCCTCGGCCAGCGGCAACGGCGCGTCACGGACGCTCCTATCGGCGAGCGACGCGTAGAGGCGCGCCGTCTGCGCAGCGATGGCATCCCAGCTCAGGTCGCGCGCGAGAGCAGCAGAGCCGGCCTCGAGCTTGGCGCGGAACGCGCCGTCCGTCAGGACCGCGACGAGCGCTGCCGCGAGCTGCTCGACGTTGCCGGGCGAGACGACGGCGCGCTCGTCGGCGACCAGCTCCGGCAGACCACCGGCATCCGTCACGACGAGCGCCTTCTCGTGATAGAGGGCGCTCGCGCCGACTGCGCTCTGCGCATCGAAGCGAAGGTAGGGCAGCGCCACAACGTCCGCCGCGGCGAAGAGCGCCCCGACCTGTGTCGCGGGCACAAACCCCAGATGCGTGTCGACGACGTCAACGAGATCGAGATCATCGATCAGGCGCTCGTAGCGGGACCAATCCTCCCACGGCTTGCCGGCGATCACCAGGCGCGCTTCCGGAACGCGCTCACGCACGCGTGCGAAGGCCTGCAGCAGGACGTCGACGCCCTTGTAGGGCCGGATATTGCCGAAGCAGAGCACGATCTTGTCGTCCGGGGCCATGCGCAACACGCGGCGGGCGCCGGCGAGCGAAAGTCGATCGCCGGATGAGGCCAGGATGCCGAGTGGGATCACCTCGATCGGCTTGGCCGCTGGTACGAGCTCCGCCAGCCGATCGCGGCTGCGCGCATCGTGGACGACGTAGGTATCGGCCAGGCGCAGCACGAGGCGGTTGAGGACGCGCTGCCAGCGGCCGGCCTCGTGCGGCTCGACGTTGTGGACGGTGATGACCACGCGCCGGCGGCGCAGCCGCGCCAGCGACAGCACGGCGATGTACTGCGGCGCGAGGATGAAGCTCCACCACTGCGCGTGCACGACCTGCCCCTTGAGCGTGAGGCCCGCCCAGAGCCACGAGAACGGGTTCCACCAGCGGAGCATGGTCCGGACGCGGACGTTGGGGAACTGCGGCCGCCGCGCTGTCGAATCCTGCAGCTCGCCGCCGGGGTAGAGACGGCGCGGGTACAGGCTGGCGAAGTCGATCACCTCGAGCGAGACGCCGGGCGTGCTCGCGAGGCCGGCGACGAGATGCGCCGTGTAATCGGCGACGCCTTTGTGCGGCGGCAGTGTGCTGATGAGGGTGACGCGGACAGCCCCGTTGCCGCCGCCTTCAGGACGCTGGGAACCGGCGGTCATTGACGTCCTGCCGGAACCCGCTCCTTCTCCGTCGGGGTAATGGTGGGTGCGGCCGTGGTGCCGTTGCTCGAGAACGCGAGATCCTCACGCGTGAGGTCGTCGTAATAGCGGCGCTTCTCGATGAAGAGGATCTGCTCCTGCGTCTCACGGACACGGCCGAGCATATCGGCGAGGAGTGCGGTGAGGAAGGAAAACGCGCCCAGGATGAGGAAGATTGCGCCGAGCGTGGTGAACGAGGTATACGGCCTGGTTCGCCCGAAGATGATGAAGTTGATCAGGACGACCATCTCTGTAGCCGTGCCGAGCAGCGTGAGCAGGATGCCGATGGAGCCGAAGAAGGTCAGCGGCAGCCTGTCGCGGACGGCGCGCGCCAGGATGGTGAACGTGCGCAGGCCGTAGCGCAGCACGCTGTGGGCGATGCGCGATCGGCCGTGCTCGCGCACGCCGCGGATCGCGATCGGCACTTCTTCCATCGTGAGCGCCTTGCGGTGCAGGTCGACGAGGGTTTCCTGCGTGTAGGTGTAGGCACCGAAGATGTTGATCTTGAGCGCGCAGCTTCGCGAGTAGGCGCGGAAGCCGCAGGCGACGTCGGTGAAGGGGCGGCCGCAGGCCCAGCCGGTCAGCCTGGCCATCATGAGGTTTCCCCAGCGCTTCAGGCCGGGCATCTCCGGCAGGAGCTCTGGGTCAGAAAAGCGAGTCGCCGTCACGAAGTCGGCGCGGCCCGAAAGGATCGGCTCGATCAGCTTGGCGATCTCCTCGGGCGGGTGCTGGCCGTCCGCGTCGAGGTTGACGATCACGTCGGCGCCTCGGCGCAGCGCGGCATCGATGCCGTTCGCAAACGCGCGTCCGAGGCCGAGGTTCGTATTGTGGGAGATGACGTGCGCGCCGTGGTCGAGCGCCACGCGCGGCGTGCCGTCTATCGAGCCGTCGTCGACGACGACAGTCTCGATCTCATCGATGCCGGAGATGTGCGCGGGGATACGTTCGAGGACGCCGGACAGCGACCGTTCTTCGTTGAGCGCCGGGATGATGACGACAAGCTTCATGATCCGTTCTCCGCCTTGAAAACGGGGCCGCTCTGGCGCGTCCAGGCCAGGGCGCTCAAGATACAACACAGCCAGGTCCTCCTGACCCAGATTCGCGAATAGTGAAATTCGCTATGAAGTGCCCACCGACTCCATAACGATGGCGGGGAGGCTAGTATAACAGAAGCTTGACAGGCCCTGCTACTTATGTTAGAACGGGCTGCTCCGGGTCAACGTTGACCCCGAATCGCGAACTGAACCCCGCCGTCCGCGGCGGGGTGTGTCTTTTGTAAGACGGCGGGGACCCGACTCGTTAGGTTGCTGAGGGAACACGTGGGGACGCTTACCGTCTCAGCGGATAGTGTTTCGTTCCGCATCCGAAGCCGCGAGGCAACGGTCGCGGTGGTGGGACTTGGCGTCGTCGGCTTGGCCCAGGCCGGCGTCCTGATGCGCGCTGGTTTTCGCGTCCTGGGCATCGATGTCAGCTCTGAGTGTGTGGCAGCGCTCTCGAACGGCGCGCGGCCGGCCGACATCGACGACTTCTGGAAGCTCAGTGATCGCTTCGAAAGCCTCAGTGAGGCCGACTGCGTCATCATCGCCGCTCCGACGAGCTACCAGCCGGACGGTACCCCCGACGTGAGCGCCGTGGCGGAGGCCGCGCGCGACATCGGCCGGAACCTGCACCCGGGCATGCTCGTCGTGCTCGAGAGCACCGTCCCGCCCGGTACCACGCGCGAGGTAGTCCTGCCGGCGCTCGAGGCGTCCGGCCTGCGCGCGGGACGCGACTTCTTCCTCGCCTTCTCGCCGGAGCGTATCGACCCGGGCAGCACAGCCCACCCGGTGGAATCGATCCCGAAGCTCGTCGGCGGCATCACGCCACAGTGCGCCGCCGTTGCGTCCGAGCTGTACCGCTTCGTTGCGCCGCAGGTGCACACCGTCTCCAGTCCGGAGATCGCCGAGCTGGCGAAGGTCTTCGAGAACACGTTCCGGTTCGTCAACATCAGCCTCGCCAACGAGCTGGCGCTCATGTGCGGCGCGATGGGCCTCGATGTGCAAGAGGTGATCGACGCGGCGAGCACGAAGCCGTTCGCGTTCATGGCGCACCGGCCCGGCCCGGGCGTGGGTGGCCGCTGCATCCCGATGGCGCCGCATTACCTGTCGTGGGCCGCGGAGCGCGCCGGCGCGGAGCTGCCGGTCACGGCTGCGGCGATCGAGCTGAACGATGCGCTCCCGCGCCGCGTGGCGCAGCGCGCGCTGGCGCTCTTGGGCGACAAGACCTCGCCCGCCGTGCTGCTGCTCGGCGTCGCGTACAAGCCGAATATCGATGACACGCGCGGCTCCGTCGCGCTCGCGGTCGCAGCGGAGCTGCTGAGTTCCGGCGCACGGGTGCTCTATCACGACCCGCACGTGCCGTCTCTGACAATCGATGGGGAGACACTGCAATCGCAGCCGCTCGACGCGCGCCTGCTCGAGCGCGTGGACGCGGCGATCCTGCTCTGTCCCCACACGGCGATCGATCTCGATCTCGTCGCCCGCCATACGCGCGTCATCCTCGATCCTACAGGCCGCCTCCGCCCGGACGCAGAGCGCGTCTTCGGCGTGTAGGCAGGCCCTCACATGCCTCCCGGCCCTCGCGACCTGCGCACGGCGAAGCCGAAGATCGTCGTTATCGGCGGCGGCACCGGATCTCACATCATCCTCACCGGCCTCAAGCGGCACGACGTTGATATCACCGCGGTGGTCGCGATGACCGATCGGGGCGGCAGCTCCGGCCGCTTGCGCGACGAGTTCGGGCACCTGCCGCCGGGCGACATCCGCCAGTGCCTAGCAGCCCTGGCGCCCGAAGAGCACGCGACGTTGCTGCTGCGACAGCTCTTCGGCTACCGCTTCGCCAAAGGCTCCGGCTTGAACGGCCACAGCTTCGGCAACTTGTTCATCACCGCACTTGTCGAGATCACGGGCAGCATCGACCGCGCAATCGAGGAGGCGGGCAACATCCTCGGCATCCGCGGCCGTGTGCTGCCGGTCACGCTCTCGAAGACCGACCTCTGCGCGCGCCTCACCGACGGCACCGTGATCGTGGGCGAGGACCGGCTCGATGTGCGGCGCGAGAAAGTGGACGTGCCGATCGATTACGTGTACCTCGATCCGCATGCGTACGTGAACCCGGCTGCGGCGCAGGCGATCCGCGAGGCAGACGTCGTCGTCCTCGGCCCGGGCGATCTCTATACGAGCATCATCGCCAACCTGGCTGTCGATGGCGTGCCGGAGGCCGTCCGCTCGTCGAAGGGACGCAAAGTCTTCGCCTGTAACTTGGCGACCAAGCGCGGTGAGTCGGACGGCTTTGCGGCGTCGGACTTCGTGCGCGTCGTGCGGGAGTATCTGGGCGCAGAGGACGCGCTCGATACGGTGCTGATCAACTCGACGCCGGTGCCGCCACGCGTGCGGCAGCGCTATGAGTCCGAAGGTTCCTTCGTCGTCGAGGCGGACATCGAGGAGTGCCGCCGGCTCGTCCCGCACGTCGTCAGCCTGCCGCTCGCCAGCGCGGGAACGTACCTCCGCCACGACCCGGAGCGGCTGGCGCAGGCGGTCCTGGCTGTCGCTGAGGGCAAGTTAGCGGCCGCGGCGAACCAGTAGCACCCGTTGCCGGGTGGGGCTTCCGGCCGCTACCGTTCATCCGAGCGGCCGCTCGCGTTAGATCTCTGGGGAGCCGAATCGAGATGCTGGAGAGCCTTCGAAAGCAAGCGCGCGCCCACCCGGGCGACCTGACGGCCGGAGCCGCGCTGGACAGCGCCCTGATGCTCCGGCTGGCGCGCGGCGCGCTCGGCGGGGCGGCGGTGCTGGCCCTGGAGCTCTTGGCGCTCGAGGCGCGCGTCTTCTCCGGACTCCCCGGGTACCCGGCGGCCATCCTTGTCTTCCTGAGCATGATCATCGTTCCGGGGCTGCTCCTCCACGACGCATTGCTGCCGCGTTCGCGCGCGGACATCATCGAGCGGCTGGCGATCGCGTTCCCGCTCGGCCTTGCGATCGCTGCGCCGTCGGGGCTGCTCGCGCTCTGGCTCGGCACGAGTCTCGGGGCGTGCATCCGGCTGCACATTGCGATCGCAGCAGTGGTCGCGGCGGGCTCGGCGTTCGTTGCGCCACCGGCGGCCGCCGTCTGGTTGACGCGCACCGTTCGCGGCTGGAACGCATCGACGGTGGTATTGCTGCTGCTGTTCGCCGTCGCGGCGGGCGGCGTTCTGACGTCGCCGTACTGGGGCGGGGATCGCCTCGCGCGAAACTTCGACGATTGGCGCTACATGACGTACGTCAACAGCTACTTGCACAGCGGCCACATTAGTCCGCTCCACCCGGTTGGCCTTGGCGAGGCAGCCTACCCGAGGATGGAGATCAACGCCTGGGTCGTTTTCCAGGCCGCCATCGCGCGCACCGCTGGCATCAGCGCCGAAAGCGTCGTGCTGAATGACCTCACGCCGATCTTAGTCGTGTTCGCGCTTATGGCGACGTACACGCTGGCGAAGGGACTGTTCCGCAGCCGTTCGGTGGCGCTGCTTGCGGTGCTGATCCAGCTCGGCTACGCGCTGATCGACATGTCGCACGACGAAGGGCTCGGCGCCAGCTTCCTCTTTCGCATGAGCGAGGACAAGATGGTCGGGACGTACATCCTGTTCCCGATCGGACTGCTCCTTGTCGCGCAGTTCTTCCGGCGCGCCCAGCCGAGCACGCTGGCCTGCTTCGCGCTCGTCTGCCTCGCGCTCTTCGTCGTGCATCCGCAGCCGCTGCTGTTCCTCGGCGTAACGCTGCTGGCCCTGGCGCTCTTCCGGTCGGCGTCGAAGCGCTCCTGGCAGCCGCTGCTCTGGTCGGCGGCGCTCGGCCTGCCGCTCGCCGCGTTCACGTTCGGCCAGTTCATCGTCTGGCACGCGTTCAACACCTCGTGGCCGGCGCTGTTCGACACGACGCTCACCTGGCGCGAGGCATTTAAGATCGTCCATCTGCCCGGCAAGATGATCATGGGCAACTTCCACCTCATCCTGCACCCGCTGATGATCGGCTCGCTCGTGCTCGCGCCGCTGATCTGGTGGCGCGCGCGGCGGCTGCCGGCGCATCAGGCCATGCTCGCCGCGATGCTCGGCTGGCTGCCGTGGTTTTTCGTGCCGCCGCTCTCCACCGTCGCCGCGAAGCTGGCGTCCGCCGAGCTGACCGCGCGTCTGCCGTACATGGCGCCGGCCGCGATCGTCTGGGCGTACGCGTTGCACCGTGTCCTGCGGCGTTCGCGCCGCTGGCGAGGCGCTCTGTCAGTACCGCGGGTTCTCGCGCCCGCAGCCGCGGCTGCTGTGCTCCTCGCAGGCGCGCTGCTCGTGCAGGAGCTGTACTTTCCGGCCGACCACGGCGCGTACTACACGTGGGCGAGCACGGACACGATCGTGAAGGGCACGGAGCATTCGATCTTCCTCGGAGGGAAGGACCGGCTGCTCTCGCGCGAGTGGCGGATCAAGCCGGACGAGCGCGAGATGATCGAGTACCTGCGCACGCACGCGCCGGAAGGCGCGGTCGTGCTCGCGCCCGACGACGTAAGCCTGCACCTACCGGGCGTATTGTGGCAGGTGCGGCCGTTGTACTCACAGGCGATCATCGGGCAGTGGCAGCGGCCGCCGGTGATGGCCTTGTACCAGGGACAGCTCAGCGGTGATGCGCTGGCGAGCGCGCTGAGCCAGTCGCATGTGCGATATGCCATCGCGGCCTACTCGAGCTATGCAGACGCGGCGCTGAGCCAGCTGCCGTCGGCGAAGCTCGCTACGGAGATCGGGCCATACGAGGTCTACGGCATTGGCCAGTGATCCTATCATGAGCGATCGATGACGACGGCGGCAGCAGACGAACGGCGAACTGCGCGTGAGACGCAATGCGACGTCTCGGTCGTGCTGGCGTGCCTGAACGAGGTCGCGACGGTCGCGGCGTGCGTGTCGAAGGCGCAGCGCTGGTTCCGCGATGCGGGCCTGCGCGGCGAGGTGATCGTCGTCGACAACGGTTCGACCGACGGGTCGCGCGAGGAAGCGGAGCGCGCGGGGGCTATCGTGGTCGACGAGCGGCTGCAGGGCTACGGCGCGGCACACCGTCGTGGCTTCGCGGAGGCGCGTGGCGAGTTCATCGTCATGGCGGACGCGGACGACACCTATGACCTGCTTCACCTCGATCCGCTGATCGAGCCGCTCCGCAACGGTTCCGACATGACGGTGGGCAATCGATTGCAGAACCTGGCGCCGGGATCGATGACGTGGAGCCACCGCGTCATCGGCACGCCGGCGATCACGATGCTCCTCGGGCTGTTCGCGGGCGCGCGGGTTGGCGATAGCCAGTGTGGCCTACGCGCGTTCACCCGCGCGGCGTACGAAAAGATGGAGCTGCGCTCGGACGGCATGGAGCTGGCGTCCGAGATGATCCTCAAGGCCTCGAGGCGCGGGCTGCGCATCGCCGAGGTGCCGGTGCCCTACGCCGCGCGCCAGGGCGAAAGCAAGCTCAACACCTTCCGAGACGGCTGGCGCCACCTGCGCTTCCTGCTGCTCAACACGCCTCTCTATCTCTTTCTCGTGCCGGGGCTCGTGCTCGTGCTGCTGGGCGCGCTGGCGCTCGGCGTCACGCTCGCTTCGCAGAGCGGCGTGCACATCGGCACGCTGAGGTGGCAGCCCGTGTTCGCGGGCGGCATCCTCCTGATCATCGGCGCGAACGCGATGATGATCGGCGTTTCGACGCACTTGTACGCGGCGAAGCGCAAGATCATCTCGGAAGACAGCCTAACCATCCTGTTCAACCGCCTCGTCACGCTGGAGCGCATGCTCGTGCTGGCGGCGTTGCTGATCCTGATCGGCGTCGGCCTGGACGGTGTGATCTTCTTCGAGTGGCTGGCGAAGCATCACTCCGGCCGCACCGAAGGCCTCGCGGCGACGGCGCAGACCGCCATCATTATCGGCGCGAACATGGCGCTGGGCGGCTTCCTGACCGCGCTGCTGATGGACGAACGCTAGATGCCCGACGCACCGCTCGCGAGCGTGATCATCCTCGGCTACTGGGGCCGCGCGTTCGTCGATGGCTGCCTCTCCTCGGTGCTCGACCAGGAGCAAGGAGACGTCTTGTGATCTCCGTCGTCATCCCAACCAAGAACGAAGCTGAGCGCATAGGACCCTGCCTGGAGGCGATTGCTCGCCAGCAACTGGATGATCACGACGTTCAGGTCATAGTGATCGATTCCGGATCGGAAGACGACACGGTGCAAATCGCCGAGGCGCACAGCGCGACCGTGCATCGCATTACTGCCGAGGAGTTCGGGCACGGCCGCACGCGCAATCTTGGCGCATGCCTCTCGAATGGTGAGGCGATCGTATTCTTGAATGCGGACGCCGAGCCGGCCGGTGAGCGCTGGCTGTCCGCGCTGATCACGCCGTTGAACAAGGATAAGGTCGTAGCCACTTATTCACGCCAGGTCGCCCGTCCCGACGCCAACCCTTGGGAGGCCAGCCTGCTTGGTCATCTCTATCCGGCCACGCCAGCCACCTGGTCGCTGGCGCACGCGCCTAAGGGCCTTCGCGTGGTCTTCAGCACCGTCGCGGGCGCCGTCACCCGACAGGCCTGGGAGCAGCACCCCTTTGACCACACGATCGACATCGCCGAGGACCAGCAATGGGCAGAGGAGACACTGCGCTCTGGGTACTCAATCTGCTATACACCGGACTCGGTGGTTGTCCACTCGCACAACTACGGTTTGCGCGACAGCTGGATCCGTTACCGTCGGCTGGGGCGCGTCCGGGCTACACGAGTCTCCACCGTGGCTGGCCCCGGACTCGGGCTCTCCTCCTCTCTGGCCTTAGCGCGTTTAGCTGCCAGCGATGTCCTTGGCGAGCTGCGCCGCGGCCATGTAATGAGCTCTCTCCACGCCGGCGCCGCCAACGGGTCACGCATACTTGGCTACACAGCAGGCATAGCCGAAGGGCGCCTTCGCGTCCGAAAGAAGTGAGCGGATAAGACAGGTGAGGCGCCGGTGCCTGCGCGGCTGTGGACGCGCAGCGCGGCGACGAGGTGAGGGCGGACATGGCTGAGTGGTCGTTCCTCGTTCCGCCCGGCATCAGCGTCACGCTGCGCGCCTCGAAGCGGCCGGCGCTGCTCGCCCGCTGCCTCGGCAACGAGGTCGCGCCGCACGTTGTACCCTCCCTCCTCTTGGAGTTGGGGACTGGCGAGCAGACGGATCAGGACGCGCAAGGCCGTTACAAGGGCGTCCCGTGGCGCTGCGGCGTGACGGCGCGACCCGATGGCCGGCTCGCGCTCTCCTGGCGCAGCCCGCTCCTGCGCGAGTATCTCGCGCTGCACATCGCGCTGCTGCCGGCGCTCCGGCGCTTGCTCCTCCAGCGGGACGTCGCGCTGATCACGGGCGCGGCGTTCGCATCCGGCGGCGATGCCACGGTGCTGGCCGGCGAGACCGGCTCGGGCAAGACGGCGCTGCTGCTGGCGGCGCTCGGGTCCGGCGCGCGTCTCGTAGGCGATGAGTACATCGGCGTTTCGGCGACAGGTGTTGTGACGCCCGTGCTGCGCGTCATCGCTTTACGGAGCGCGGCGCTCGGCGCTGTCCCTCAGCTCGGGCAACGTTTGTCTGCGCGCCGGCGGCTCGAGTTGCGGACAGCGACGACGGCAAGGCTGTTGACCGGCAGGCGTCTCGACCCGCTGGTACACGTTTCGCCGGATGAGCTCGGCATCGAGGGCGGTGCAACCGGCAGTGCGCTGTCACGGGTCGTCTGGCTCGAACGCGGCGATCGATCGGAACAGCGCAACGAAACCAGGCGCGTAGAGGACGTGATCGAGGCCCTCGCGCGCGCCGCTGCGCGGCACGACGACGTCTATAGCGTGCCCGCCGCGTTGCGAAGCGACGAGTCTGCCGCCGCGCGCTGGCGCGACGTGCTCGCGTCTGGCCTGCGCAATGTGCGCTGCCAGCGGCTCGCGCTTCCCGCCGGCCCGCTGCCGGCCGACATGCTGCGCCAGCTCATCGACGCTGAGCCCGTCGCGGAGCACACAGCGTGACCGAGACCTACGGCGCGAAGCGGCACTACCAGCGCCAGGAGATCGCTGCAGCGTATGATGACGCGCGGTTTCGCGGTCTGCGCGGCCGGTTCGTGAACCTACTCGAGCGGCGGCTCCTGATGCGCGCGATCGCCGGTCTGCCACACGGTGCGCTTGTGCTCGACCTGCCGACCGGCACGGGACGGATGGCGCGCTGGCTCACGGAGGCCGGCTACCGCGTTGTCGGCACGGACATCTCGCTCCCCATGCTCGGTCGGGCGCGCGCGCTCTCGACCCAAGCGGCGCTCGTGCGCGGCGAAGGAGAGCGGCTGCCGTTCGCGGACAAGAGCGTCGATGCCGCTGTCTGCTTCCGGCTGCTGTCGCACCTGCCACGCGAGGCGCGCATTGCCGTGCTGCGCGAGATGGCCCGTGTCGCGCGAGAACGTGTCGTGGCCGTCTACCAACCGCATCGCGTGGCGGTCTGGTGGCTCGTGTACGGCCTGCTGCTGCGAAAGCCGGTGCCGCGCTACTACGTCTCCGCGGCAGATCTCGAGCAGGAGTTTGCGGAGAGCGGACTGCGTCCGGTTCGGAGCCACGCGCTGCTGCGAGGCCTGTTTATGGAGCGGGCGTACGTGCTGGCGCCCTCGCGTCGCTAGTACGGGGTCACGTTCATCTGCATGGGCTGTGACTGACCGGGCGGGATGGCAGAGAGCGTGAGTCCTGCGATTGGTACATCAGTGTCGAGCTTCTGGACGATCTCGACTTTGTGCAGCCCCGCTGTGAGTGAGAACGTTGCTTCCAGTTGGTCCGGCCCCGAAAGCGGCGTCCGTTCCGACGCCACCTGCTGCCAGCTCCGGTCCTCCTGTGGTTGCAGCCTGCGCAGGTTACTGCTTGCTGAAGGCCAGGACGGGATGCAGCTCGATGCCGTTCGGCGCGACGCCGGCCTGGCCGTGGAGGAGGTCGAAGAAGCCGACGCCGGTGACGGTGACGATGCCGGAGATCTCCTGGAACTCGCCTCTAGGCGGAAGGCCAAAGGTGGCGATAAGTGTGGCGCGCGCATCGCGCATCTCCTGGGCATGGGGTGCGCCGGCGATCTCGGGACAGTTTTGGGCATCGGGAAACTCAGTGATCATGGTCACGGCGGGATTACTCGGCTCGGCGATGATGAGATGAATGTCGCGGTCGTCCTCTTGCTTGAACTCTATGGCCTGCGCCGTAACGGAGTAAACCGTCAGCTCGATGGGCGCGTTGCGTGACTGTTCGGGCAGAGCCTGAGGGGCCGGCATGGAGCGCAACTCGTCGACGCTAGCCGGGGCGGGCGCGAAGCTGATCAGGCCGGCGTCGTTATCCGTCAGGGTCTTGACCGGCCAGCGTTCCTCACCGCACGCTGGCTGCAGATCGGAGCCCGGCGCCACTGTCGCCGAGGTGAGAGTCCGGCTCGGAGACTGGGTGGGCTTCGCGGACTTGCCGTTGCCGCAGGCCACGACGAAGAGAGCGGCGCACGCCACGAGCAGCATCGCGCCTGAACGGGCTAGGCGAGTCTCCTCCATGCGCACGTAACCGGAGTTATAGCAGATCCGTCAAGAGAGCGACCCCGGTCGTGTCATTCACAGGTACATCGTAGTCACTGCTAGATCGAAGATGACTGCACACCATGCCGGTGTGCGTCACAGCCTGCCGCGCGGCATCTGCAGCAATCGCGCGTATGTGCTGGCGCCCGTACGGCGCTAGTACGGCGTCACGTTCATCTGCATGGACTTCCCCTGGCCCGGCGCGAACGCCGAGAGCTCTATTCCCGCGAGTGGTACATCAGTGTCGAGCTTCTGCACCAGCTCGAGCGTGTGGGGCCCCGCTGTGAGTGAAACCGTGGCCCCCAGTTGGCCCGGCCCCGAAAGCGGCGTCTGTTCTGACGCCACCTGCGCGCCGTCGACCAGGAGCGTCACGGTGCCGGCCGGGAAGTCTGCGCGCAGCGTGTAGTCACCCGGTTGATCGACGTGCCAGACGGTGCGCCAGCGCTCCTCCGTCACGATCGGCTCCGATGACGTCGTGCGCGCAGCCGCCGTCAGCGGCGCGGTTGAGACGAAGTGCGGCTCGAAATCAAAACGCTGGGTGATCTGCTGCTGCGGACCGCCCGGCAGCCCGAGCGAGCGCTGCTGCACCCAGCCGGCGATCGATGACATCGGGAAGAGATCTTGTGCCAAGACGGGGCGGTCTCGGTCATCGGGCGATGTCCACACGAGGCGAACGCTGCCGCCTGCGTGTTGCTTTTCGAGCACGATGTCGACCTGATGCCATCCGGCGACGAGATCGATCACTTGGTCCCGTTGCTGCCCCGGTCGCGTGTCATAGACGATTCGGTTGTCAATGCTAATGACCAAAGGATCGTCGGTCTGCGCATGGAGGCTCGCCGAACTGGACGTGCCCGAGTAGTAGACAAGCCCCTGCCACTGCACCATGAATGGTGGGAGAAGCGGCAAGCCCGCCTGGTCCCACGAGAGGTCGTTCACCTGATCGACGCGACTGGGTTCTGGCCCAGCGTTGAAGGCCGTGTAATTTGCGAGCAGGCCTGTCGGGCTCAGGTCATTCGCGCTTGCGAAGTTGTACTCGACATACTCGTACCCCTGCTTCGTCCCGCCGCCGCGCCGGCTGGGCTCGCCGAGCGACGGGTACGCCTGACGCAGGTGCGCAATGGTGTCATCGATCTTCCCAAGCGGATCTGCGACCACGAGCGTGACCGGCCCCGGCGGTATGCCGTGTAGCGGCAAGGCCTCCTCCGCTGCGGGCACGGCTTCGCCGGCCAGGTCGTGGCAGACCCAGACGAAGTCGCCCCAGGCGCGCGTCTGCGCGTCGAAGCTGTCACGACGCTGCGCGAAGCCATCCAGCCCCCCGTCGCCGCTGTACGCGACGGTGTAGTTGGCGTTCGGACGCCCCTGCAGGTCGTGGCAGACCGAGTAGATCATCGCCCTCTCGCCGCCGTAGCTCTGGGCAACGACGCTCGACGGCGCCACCTGCCGGAAGAGCATGTCGGCGTTCCACCAGAACGCGAACGCCGCGCCGGCCACGAGCAACGCGCCGAACGCCCTCGCGCCGCGTTGCGTGAAACGCCGGAGCACGAGGCGACGCGCGTCGTCCAGGAGAAACGCGATGAGCGCGATGAGCACCGGCACGAGCGTGATGAACTTCCACGGCCCGAAGTCCTCCAGCAGCAAGGCTCCCGCGCCGATGCTGACGAGAACCCAGCCCGTAAACAGCGCGCGGAAGCTGCGGAACGCAAACACGACGCCGGCCACGAGGCCCGCCAGCGCCAGCCAGCCCGTCAATGGATCGAGCAGGTCCTTGCCCGGGATGTCGCGCGGCGGCGACGTGGGGTACTCGTTCGGGCCGACGGGGAGGAAGATCTGCGCCTCCCACTTGAGTTGCGTCCGCCACTTGCTGGCGATTCGATCGCCGGCGCGGCCGCCCTCCTGCCGGTGCACGGAGGTCAGGTAGAGGTCATAGCCCTTGTGTGTGCCGACGATCAGTGGCACGAGCACGACCGCCGTTGCCATCAGCGCGATGATGAGCGGCTGCCACGCGACGCGTGCCAGCGCGCGCGCGCGCGCCCAGGCAGCGCCAACGGAGATCGGCGCTCGCAGGAGCACTTCGCGCGCGGCGGCCGCGCCGAGAAAGAGCGCGCCGACGATCGGCACGGCCTTGAACGGCTCGTATTCGTATGACAGCAGCCCCGCCAGCACGCCGGCGGCGAGCAACCACAGGGGGTTCTTCGTCTTGAGCCCGCGCACAAGCACAAGCGCGAACAGCACGGCGTAGATCGTGCCTTCGGAAGCCTGGCGCGCGCGCAGCGACGGCCACCAGGCCGCTGCGTAGAGCGCCAGGCCGAACAGCGCGACGGGCACGCTCACGAGCTCGCGGAGCAGGAAGTAGAACGCGATCAGCGTGATGATGCTCATCACGACGAAGAAGAAACGCAGGCCGAGTGTGTTCTCGCCGAAGACGGCGAAGCCCGCCGCGCTGCCCCAGCGCGTGATCAGGAAGTTGAGCGGCCGCATGCCCTGCAGGGCGCGATAGGCGACGCCGCCGTTGATCGCCTCCTCGCAGCAGAGGCCGTCCGACGGCGGCAGCGAGGTCTGATAGCGATAGACGCGCATGAACACGCCGAAGGCGAAGATGCCCGCGAAGAAGAGGACCTCGACCCAGTGGGCGCGCCACATCTCGGCCAGCGCGCCTGCGCGCCAGTGCGGGCGCGCTGGCTGGTAACTGAGCGCCGCGAAGACAAGCGCCAGCAGCGCCAGGCCCAGCCAGGGCAGCGAGGCATCGAAGTTGTCCAGGACGAGGGTCGTGCGCCGGGGACTGTCGTTGAGGATGCGCGCGCCGTTGTAGGCGAAGCCGGCCGCCGCCAGCAGCGCGACCGCCTGCACATGCGTTCGGGCCGGACGCCAGGCAAAGAATCGAGGGCCAGCGCCGTTCGCAGGCGGGCGATCGCTCAAGGTGCGCTGTCTATCGGTAGAGGCATCGCATTCCCCGCGTGCGCGGCCGCGGCTGTAGAAGAATAGCGCTACACGTCCCAGCGCGCTTCACCCGAGGAGGAAGACCACTCATGACAGGCAAACCAAACCGAGACGGCTACCGAAGTGTGGCACCGTACCTCGAGGTCGTCGACAGCGTCTACGAGCGCGCGCTGGCGGCAAGGCCGACGAGTGGCCTCAGCTTCCGCCGACCGGGGCACCGTTCCCGCGGCGGCGGCCTGTGACGATCCAGTTCTCCCGCTGGCCAAGCCGGGCGTGGCGCTGTTCCCTCTGCTCCGTCCGTATCTCCACCGTATCCAGGCCGCATGACTCCAGGCAACGCCGGACCTCGTCCTCGGTAAACACCACACCGAACCACGTGCCGCCTCCCTCCCGCCGCCGACTTCCGCCTTCGTCCTTGGCTACGTCGAACCGCAACGTTCCACCGGGCTTCAGAACGCGCGACCCCTCTTGAAGATACCGTAACACGAACCGCTTTTCGGGTATGTGCTGGAAGACGCGCCAGGAAAAGCAGAAGTCGAAATACCCGTCCGGAAAGGTCGCCAAAGAGCCGTCGCTCTGTTGGACATGCACGTTGGCGAGGCTGCGCAATCGCTCGCTGCATTGCGTGATCATCTCCTCTGAGATATCGACACCGTGGACTTCTGCGAAGCGGCGCGCCAGCGGCTTCAGCAGACGGCCGAGGCCGCAACCGATTTCGAGTACCCGACTATCCGGTGGAAACGAGAGGCCCTTCAAAATGTGCGCCTCGACTTCCTGCTTGCCGGACAGGTCGAACTCCTCTTCGCTCGCCCAATAGTCGGGCGCGACGTAAAAGCGGGCCCCCTCGCGCGCACGCTGGTCCCAGTCTTCAGCCATGGATCCACTACCTAAGAGCAAGCCCTTGGTGGGATGCATGGACGTGCTGTAGAGACGGCTACGCACTGGCGTGCGCTCCAGAATTCTCAGCGCCAGGGTGCTCACCCTGGTACTTAGTACCGCCTTCAGAACCTTCTCAACACGCATCGCAGCCTTATCTGTGAACGCTCACGCGAATTCGCCCCACCTCAGCGATGGAGAGCCAGCGGGCGGCGGCAGTATAGCAGGGCATCTAACATCATCACGTCGGGGGCTCGCTTCGCTCGCAATCACGCAGGTCTTCCTCACGTCCGACCTCTCGTCCTTCGTCACAAGCGGCGCCATCCCGGTCGAGGGCCGCATGCTGGCCGCCGGTGGCTGGCTCCACCACAAGACCTTGGGCTGGACGACAGACCCAGCGGCATTCAAGGAACAAAGGCGAAGCCGGCCGCCGCCAGCAGCGCGACGGCCTGGACCTGGGTTCGGGCCGGACGCCACGTAGCGATCGAGCGGCGCAGGGCCGGGCGCGCGGGCTGGCTCAAAGGGCGGTGTCCATCGTCGGCATCCCAGTGGCTCGAGCTGTCCGCGTTCACTGGCGCGGCTGTTGTAGAATAGCGCTCGCTACCGCATCGAGCGAAGGAGGGTCACCATGGTCAAGCCAATACCCGATGGGTATCACACCGTCACGCCGTATCTGCTCGTGAACGATGCCGCCAGGCTCATCGAGTTCCTGAAGGACGGCCTCGGCGCCGAGGAGATCGGGCGCATGCCCGGGCCGGACGGCGCCATTGCGCACGCCGAGGTGCGCATCGGCAACTCGGTCGTCATGATGGGCCAGCCCGGCGAAGGGAACCCCGGCGCTACAACGTCGGCGCTGTACCTCTATTTCGAGGACGTCGACGCGGTGTACAAGCGCGCCGTAGCGGCCGGCGGCGTATCGACGGAGGAGCCGGCCGATCAGTTCTACGGCGACCGCCGGGCCGGCGTGAGGGACCCCTGCGGCAACACCTGGTGGCTCGCCACCCACATCAAAGACGTGCCGACGTAATGGACGCCTCTCGCGTATCGCTCGCGGGCAAGGTCGCGATCGTCACCGGCGGCGCGCGCGGGCTCGGGAAGGGCTTCGCGCAGGGGCTGGCGGCGTTCGGCGCGAAGATTGTCATCGCCGACCGGAAGGAAGACGCCGCGCGCGAAACGGAGCGCGAGCTGCGCGACGCCGGCGCCGACGTGATCGCGATCGGCTGCGACGTGCGCGACGGCGCGCAGGTGCGCCGCATGGTCGACGAGGCTGTGCGCGCGTTCGGCGGCGTCGACGTTCTCGTGAACAACGTCGGCGGTATCTATCTCGGTAAGGGCCGGCCGCCGCAGTTGCCGTTCCTGGAGCAGAGCGAGGAAGACTGGGACGACTCGTACGCGCTGAACTTGAAGAGCGTGTACCTGTGCACGTCGGCTGCGGCGAAGGCGATGGTGGAGCAGGGGCGCGGCGGCAGCATCATCAACGTCGCCTCCAGCGAGGCGCTGCGCTGCGCGCCCGGCTACGCGCCGTACGCCGCCTACAAGGCCGCGATCGTGAACCTGACGCGAACGCTGGCGCTGGAGCTGGCGCCGCAGCGCATCCGCGTGAACTGCATCGCGCCGGACGCCATCCCCACTGAGGCCCTCGTACGCAGCTACCCGCAGCTCGCCACCGACGAGGCGTACGCGCACCACATCCCGCTCGCTCGCGCCGGCACCGTCGATGACGCGGCGGGCGTGGCGGTCTTCCTCGCGTCCGACCTCTCGTCCTTCGTCACCGGCGTCACTATCCCCGTCGAGGGCGGCATGCTCGCCGCGGCCGGCTGGCTGCACCACCCAACGCTCGGCTGGACCACGGACCCGAGCGTGTTCAAGGCAACTAGGTAGGCTGCCGGCTTACTTCGTAAAGCATCGCGAATCGAGGTTTAAGACCATGCGGATCGAAAACTTTGTACAGTACTGGGAACACCTACACCGCATGACGGTCGACTTTGTGAAGGTGGTTCCTAACGACAAGTGGGACTTTTCACCCGACCCTCCTGGAAGGATCGGGCGCGCAAAGGTTCCGCTCCGAATAGGCGACGGCTTTGCGCCGTTCTGCAAGCAACTGCGGCATGTGGTCTGCGTACGGGGCGTCTACAACGCCGCAATGGTCACGAAAAAGGCAGACTTCACGCAGAAGCACAATCACTACAGCGGCCCCTTGACTCGTGAGGCGCTGCTCGCAGCGCTCATGGATAAACAAGGACAATTCCTGGCCACGCTGGAATCGCTGGATGCTGGGACGCGGATTAATTTCGGCGAAACGGCGTTCACGTTGGATAACTTCACATGCGAAGTCATCCAACACGAGGCAATTCACCACGGTCAGTGGAGCGTCTATGCTTCGCTGGGAGAGTTCGAGACGCCGCTTAGTTGGCGTGCGTCCTGGGGCTTATGAGTGGCGGCACCCTCGGCCGGACCACCGACCCCAGGCCGTTTCGGAGGACGTAGGGGAGGGTCTTTAGACCCTCCCGCACAAGGGCAGTATTGAAGAGGTGGTAGA
>JBGQHA010000002.1:0-33222 GCA_041497735.1 Dehalococcoidia bacterium
CGCGCACGACTCCGACGAGCGCACGTCCGTCGGCACCGCGATCGCCCGACGCCCCAGCGCGCGCACGGCCTCCGCCGTCGCCTCGATCTGCTGCGGCGTGCGCGCGGCGCAAGCAACGTCCGCCCCGGCCTCCGCCAGCGCGAGCGCCATCTGCTGCCCGAGGCCGCGCCCGGCGCCCGTCACGATCGCCACCTTGCCATCCAGCCGTAGCCGCTGCAGCACCATGATTTCGAATCTCCGTCCTACCTAACCGAAACGCAAATTACCTGCGGGTTCACCCCAAAGGTCAGGCTTCAGCCTGACGGTAGAGCGCGCCTAGTGTAGCGAAGGAGAGCCTAGTCTGTCATTCTGAGCGTAGCGACCTGCCCGCCGCGGAAGGAGGAGTCTCGTCTCGCCGTCCGAGGCGAACCGGCACGTACACCAACGATACTCTGTCATTCTGAGCGCAGCGAAGAATCTCGTCTCGAAGAGCTCCGGCGCAATTGACATTCAGTCAGATGTCAGCAAGTTTGCTATCTGCCTGGCGAGCCTTGCATATTCGTAAGCTCGTCCGGCCGAGAGATCGAAGTCTCGACTGTGCGCAGCTGCGTTACGCACTGCGCGCAAGTCTTCAACGAGCGCTCGCACGTCGCTGTTAACGCGCTGACGCCGTTGCAGTTGATCAAGCAACCAAATGACAGATGACCGATCACTCCATTCAATCTCTGACCTTGTAGCCGCTGAGCGCAACGCGTCTTCGACAACAAGCCATGAGTCCAGAACGGCACCGCGAGGCGATAACTGCGCTGAGGTCACGAGCTGCTCTTCGTCTCGTCCCGTCGCGGCTGGAACTATCGGTGGCAAGACCTGCTCAGCCCTGCGTTCTAACTGTTCTATCTTTTCGCCGATTTCGATCTCAACGTTTCCAGCTCGCAGACGCCGGATCCGTGGGATTAGCTCTTGTATCTCACGCCGGAGGGCGAAGACCACGAGAACGATGGCAAGAGGCCATACCACCGAATGTATTACGGAGGAGAAGAAGTCCAGCCAGTCGTTCAAGTACTGCTCCCGCTTGCCCTAGGTGGAAATATTAGCAGGTTGTCACCACCGCCCGCGTCTCGCCCGGCGCTCCGACTCCATGCGCGCGATGCCGTCCAGCGCCTCGTCGATCGCCTTGCGCTTCGCGGCCTCAGTGACATGCGTGTATATCTGCGTCGTGTTCACGTTCGAGTGGCCCAGCAGCGTTTGCACCACGCGCAGCTCCGCCCCACCCTCAAGCAGGTGCGTCGCGAACGTGTGCCGCAGCAAGTGCGGGTGGATCGAGCGGTCCAGGCCCGCCTTCAGCGCGTACTTGCGCACCATCGTCTGCACCGCCCGCTGCGACAGCCGCCCGCCGTCGCGGTTGAGGAACAGCGCGACCTCCTTGCCCTGCACCAGCAACGGCCGTCCCTCGCGCAGGTAGCGTTCGATCGAGCGCAGGGCCGGCACGCCGACCATCACCATGCGCTCCTTCGAACCCTTGCCGAACACGCGCGCCGTGCGGTCGTCGAAGTCGACGTTGCGCACGTCGATGCCGACAACCTCGCTCACGCGCAGGCCGGCCGCGTACAGCAGCTCCAGGATCGCGCGGTCGCGCAGCTCGTTCGGCGCCTGGCCATCGGCCGCGGCGATCAGCGTCTCGATCTCCTCTGTGCGCAGGAAGCGAGGCAGCCGCCGCTCGCGGCGTGGCCCGCGCACGCCGAACATCGGGTCGTTGTCTAGCACGCCCTCGATGCGCAGCCAGCGGTAGAACGAACGCATCGTGCTCACCTTGCGCTGCACGCTTGCTGATGCGAAGCCGGACGCGACGAGGCTCGACAGGTACTCGCGCACGACGAGCTTGTCGACAGAGGCGACGGCGCGCTCGCGTTCGTCCAGGAAGTCGAAGAAGTGGCGCAAGTCGTTGGTGTAGTTGCGTAGCGTGAAACGCGAGAGGTTCTTGCGCGCCGCGAGCGATGTCAGGTACTGCTCGAGCAGCTCCTCAGCTTCGACACGCTCGGTGCGGAGTCGGCGGCTCTCCTTCGCCGCTATCATTTCTGTGTCCGCGGATTGAAATTCGCGGCTTCCATCGCCTCCATGCCGCCGATTTCAATCGGCGGTAACGTTATGCTACGCTATCGCCCCGACGAGCTCAGGTTCGGGCTCCGGCTCCCCGCCGCCGATGACGCCCTTCCAGTCGCAGACCGTGCAGCGCGCCGACGTTTGGCCTTCGCCCGGCGAACGGCCGGCGACGACGATCAGTCCTTTGCAGCGCGGACACGGCAGCGGCAGCGGCCGCGACCAGCTCGTGAAGTCGCACTTCGGGTAGTTCGCGCAGCCGTAGAAGATCCGCTGCTTCCGCGTGCGCCGCTCCACGATCTCGCCGCCGTCCTTCGGGCACGCCACGCCGACCTTCGTCAGGATGGGCTTCGTGCCCTTGCAGTCGGGGTACTTCGAGCAGGCCAGGAAGCGCCCGAATCGCCCGCCGCGCGCGACCATCTGCGCGCCGCACACGTCGCACTTCTCATCCGTCTGCTCGATGCCGCCTTCGCCCTCACCCTCCAGCGGCTTCGTGTTGCGGCACTCCGGGAAGCCGGAGCAGGCCAGGAACTGTCCGAAGCGGCCCCAGCGCTTGATCATCGGCTTGCCGCACTTCTCGCACATCACGTCGGTCACTTCCTCGACGCGCGGCGCGGCAGCCGCCGCCTCGAGCCGCTCCGCGAGCGGCTCGTAGAACTGCCGCACGACGGGCTCCCACTGGCCTTCGCCGCGCGCGATCTCGTCCAGCTCGCTCTCCATCAGGGCCGTGAACGTGACATCGAAGACATCCGGGAAGTGTTCGATCAGCAGGTCGTTCACGACGAAGCCGAGCTCCTGCGGCTGCAGAGCGCGGCCTTCGCGTTTCACGTACCCGCGGTCCTGCAACGTCGACAGGATCGGCGCGTACGTGCTCGGCCGGCCGATGCCGTTCTCCTCCAGCGCTTTCACCAGCGACGCTTCGGTGAAGCGCGGCGGCGGCTCCGTGAAGTGCTGCTCCGGTTTCACTTCGACGATGCGGAGCGCATCACCCTGAGCAAGCTCAGGCAGCGTCTTCGACGCCTCTTCTTCCTTCGAGGTATCGTCGCGGCCTTCGATGTACACCTGCTGGTAGCCCGAGAACCGTAGCACTGTCGCCGTCGCGCGCAGCAGCAGCTTCTCGGAGCCGTCGCCCGGCGTCGCCTGGATCTCGACTGTCGTCTGATCGAACGTAGCGTCCGCCATCTGACACGCGACGAAGCGCTGCCAGATGAGGGTGTACAGCCGGAGCTGATCGCGGTTGAGCGCGTGCCGCAGCGACTGCGGCTCGTGCGCGACGGTCGTCGGACGGATCGCCTCGTGCGCTTCCTGCGCCAGCTTGCTCTTCGTCTTGTATGCGCGCGGATGCGGCGGGACGAAGTCGCCGCCGTAGCGCTGCGTGATGTAGCCGCGCGCCTCCTGTTTCGCCGACTCGGCGATGTTCGTCGAGTCAGTACGCATATAGGTGATGAGACCGACCTGGCCCTCGCCGGCGAGTTGGATGCCTTCGTAGAGTTGCTGCGCAAGCGCCATCGTTCGTTTCGCGATGAAGCTGTAGCGACGCGATGCTTCCTGCTGGAGCGTGCTCGTCGTGAACGGCGGCGCCGGCCGGCGCGTCTGCGGCTTCTGCTTGACGTCCGAGACCTCGTACTGCGCCGAGCGCAGCCGCTCGACGATCTGGTCCGACGTCTCCTTGTCGGCGATCTCCTGCTTCTTCTTGCTGCCGACGGGCCCCACGTAGCCCGCAGTGAACGTCTCGCTGTCTTTGGCGAGGTCGGCGTCGATCGTCCAGTATTCCTTCGGGACGAAGCTCTGGATCTCGCGCTCCCGCTCGACCAGCATGCGTAGCGCAACGGACTGCACGCGCCCGGCCGAGAGTCCGCGCCTGACCTTCTTCCACAAGATCGGGCTGATCTTGTACCCGACGAGGCGGTCCAGCACGCGGCGCGCCTGCTGCGCGTCGACGAGCCGGTAGTCGATCTCGCGCGGGTGGCGGAACGCCTCCTTCACGGCCTCCGGCGTGATCTCGTGGAAGACGACGCGCTGGTGCGGCCGGTCCTTGAGATCCGCCGCCTCCAGCAGGTGCCAGGAGATCGCCTCGCCCTCGCGGTCGGGGTCTGTCGCCAGGAAGACCTGGTCGGCAGCCTCCGCCGCCTTCTTCAGCTCCTGGACGACCGCCTTCTTTTCTTTCGGGATGATGTATTTCGGCGCGAAGTCGCCCTCCACGTCGACCCCCAGGCGGCTCTTCGGCAGGTCTCGCACGTGCCCCACCGAGGACCGGATGTCGTACTCGGGGCCAAGGATGCCGGACAGCGTCCGCGCCTTCGTCGGCGACTCGACGATCACCAGGCTCCTCTTGGCCTTCTTAGTCTGCTTTGCCACGTATGCCCCTTATCATTTCCTTGCGCACTATATCTTAGCGCGCCTTTACATAGCTCATATTACCAACTTGCCGCACCATGCCCTTGAGCTCCAGCATGGCCAGCGCGCTGCTCACCGCGGCGACCTCGAGGCCGCTCGTGCGGAGCACATCGTCAATATGTATCGGCTCTGCGGAGAGGAATCGCAAGATGCGGGCCTCGGTCTCGTCGGCCGGCAGGACCTCCTTGGCCTCCATCTGGTGGCTGGCCATCGTCAGGTTCAGCTCCTCGAGGACATCCTCCACCTTCGTCACCAGCTTCGCCTGGCCGTGCTGAATGAGCCAGTTCGTGCCCCGGAACGTCGGTGTGTAGATGCTGCCCGGCACGGCGAAGACCTCGCGGTTCTCGTCCAGCGCCTGACGCGCGGTGATCAGCGCGCCGCTCTTCAGATCGCCTTCGACGACCAGGATGCCCAAGCTCAGCCCGACCATGATCCGGTTCCTTCGCGGGAAGAACTCGCTGCGCGGCTGCGTCCCGAGCGGATAGTCGCTGACGAGGGCGCCATGCTCCAGGATCTCCTGCGCGAGGTTCAAGTTCTCCGGCGGATAGACCATGTCGAGCCCGCAGGCCAGCGCGGCGATCGTCCGGCCGCCCGCCTTCAGCGCCGTCTTGTGTGCGATCGAGTCGATGCCGCGCGCGAGGCCGCTGACGACCGTCACGTTGTTTCGCGCGAGCCCTTCCGAGAGCTCCTCGGCCGCCTGGCGCCCGTACACCGTCGCGCGCCGCGTTCCCACGACCGCAACGGCCCAGGCATCGGCGGCGGAAAGCTGCCCGCGCACGTACAGCACCGGCGGCCGGTCGAAGATCTCCTTCAGCCCCGCCGGGTAGGCGTCGTCGTGCCACGTCAGCGCGAGCACGCCCTGCCGGTCGAGCTGCTCCATCTCAGCCGCCGGTGAGAGCTTGTCGCGAGCGGCCAGCAGCGCCGAGAGCGTCGAGCCGGACAAGCCGGCGTCCTGCAACGCGGCCGCGCTCGCCTTCCAGGCGTCCTCGAGCTGGCCGAAGTGCGCTTCGAGCAGCGCGATGCGCGCGCGGCCGATCTGTGGCACCCGCGCCAGGGCTACCCAGTATTGCAGCTGGTCTCTGTCCATAGGCCGCCTATTCTAGCACGGCTTCCTTCGAGCGCCAGTAAGGGAACGTACCGAAAAATGCACGTGGGAGGAAGCTGGGAAGCTACTGAGCCTCAGCTACGTCCGGCGTCGGGGCGTCGGCCACCTTCGCGACACGCACCTTCTTGATCCGACGGCCCAGCACGGAAAGCACGCGCATCGTCAGGCCATCAGTCCTGATCTCGTCGCCGGGCGCGGGCATCCGGCCGAGCTGGTGGTAGACAAAGCCGCCGACGGTATCGACGTCCTCGCTTTCGATCTTGAGATCGAGCAGCTCGTTCAGGTCGTCCAGGCTGATGCGCGCATCGACGATGGCTTCCTGGTCGCTCAGGCGCTGCATCGTCGTTTCCTCGCGGTCGTATTCGTCCTGGATCTCGCCCACGATCTCTTCCAGCACGTCCTCGATCGTCACAAGGCCGGCCGTGCCGCCGTACTCATCGACGACGATCGCCAGGTGGACCTTGTGCTCCCGCAGCTCCGTCAGCAGCTCATCGATGCGCTTGCCCTCCGGCACAAAGTATGGCGGCCGCGCGATCTCGCGCAGCGTTGCCGGCAGGCGCCCGGCGGCCATGTCGCGCAGGATGTCCTTGGCGTGCACCACGCCCACGACGTTGTCGACGCTTTCGTCATAAACGGGTATCCGGCTGAAGCCCCGTTCCACAACGGCCCGCAGCGCGGCGTCGACGGGCTCACTCGCTTCGATTGCCACCATGTCGATGCGCGGCACCATGATCTCACGCGCAGCCGTCTCTTCGAGCTGAGCGACGCGCCTGATCATCGTCAGCTCGCCGTTCTCCGTGTCGCCGTTGCCTTCGTGCAGCTCGACGAGACGCAGCAGCTCCTCGCTGTCCTCAGCCGACGGCGACGCTCCGCCACCCTGCCGGCCGCGCAGCACCACCGTCGTCGCCGAGTCCAGCACGCGGGCCGGCAGGCCGAACACGAGCCTGAAGAGGCTCATCGCAGGCACCAAGCGCAGGCCCCAGCGCTCGGGGCTGCGCGAGACGACGAATCGCGGCACCGCCTCCAGCACGACGAGCGCGAGCGCCGCGCCCGCCATCGTCACGGTGAGTGCCACCCAGGTGTGACCGGTCCCGCGCAGCACCAGGAACGTGCCGACGGCGATTCCGAGTACGACGGCCACGTTGCGCGCGATAGCCAGCGTCCCGAGCATGATGCGCCGCTCTTGGATGTACCTGGCGAGCGAGATCGCGTTCGGCCGCTGGTCGAAGGCGCGCAGGCGCAGGCGGCTGATCGAGACGACACCAGCCTCCGCCGAGGTCGCCACGATGAGCACCAGCAGCGCGACGAGGAGCAGTGCCAGCCCCAACCAGCTATCGCCGCTCATGACGCGCGAGTCTTTCTATTCATGTCGATATATACGCACGTATTGGGAGGCGCGCGGCGCAATCCACAGCATGAATCCAGTAAAGGCGCTCCAAAGAACAAGGAGGAGTACCATCCAAATGGCATGAGGGTGACTACCGAGCCACCACGGCAACTTGTCGAGCGTTCTCACAATCCGATGGGGCACGTTGTCAAAAAACTGGCTCAAGAATGCAAGGAAAGCTGTACTTAGAACAGCTACGATCGCAACTCTAGCCGCCGTTTCGTAGAGCAAGAGGTTCAGTTCTGTTAGTACCGTAGTCCTTGTAAAGGCGTCGGTTAGTGAGAAAACTTCTTCAGGGCCCAAGAGGAGGTAATAGTCGTCTGCGCTCCTGCTGGGGTTCTTCTTCACCTTCCTAGCCAACGCGTACAGAAACCGCTCATGGATCGGGATGGGATCCTTCTTCAGCTTCTTAGCCAGCGTGTACAGGATCCGCTCATGGATTAGATTGAATACTTCTTGGAGCACAGGAGTACTTACTCCATAACAAATCACGACGTGCCTGCTTATCCTTACGTAGACAGACTTGTGTGGCCTCGACGAGTCGAAGAGCCTGTATGAGAAGGTCGTTGTCCTATCCGTCAACCAACCGTTACTCGGAACAGAATCGCCGGATCGGCTTCTGCACGCAAGCGGCTTTAGGCGATGCAACGCACGTTCCCAGAAGTTCGGAGCGATTCTGTAATCCCAAACGCTTGTTAGCGGGAAATACACGAACTTAGGTGAACTTTCAAGGCTGGATAACCAGTTCTCGAAATGCTCACGCACTTGAGGGAACTGCTTGATCAACGCAAATATCTCGCGCTCAATCTTGTCCGAATCGCGAGGACCCGAGCGTATCCGGGTCGAGAAGTTGATCCGCTTTCGATAAGCTGAGATTTGCCACGTGCGGTCGTCAACGACCACTTCAAATACCTCCCACGGACCGTCGTGCTCCTTTGGCTGCCATGCTGACGGCGGTGGCGAATGGGGCGCTTTCGAAGGATCCGATAAATCCCAGAAGTCGTCAACATCCACGAGGCCAACAAAGTGGAGATCATAGCCTTTGCAGCGAAACGTTCTAACGGCCACGTCGCACCTTGGACGATGGACGAATGGACCTGGTTCCGGGAATACGTCTGCTTCTACGCCCATGCACGAGTTCGGTGACATCAGTGCACGGCTGAAGCAGATCGATGAACTCCTCGACACTCATCATGCCAGTCCTGGATCCAGATACACCGACGACTTCAACAAACCGAGACTTGATACTGTCAAAGGCCTTGAGAGCAAGCGCCAAGTAGCGACTGAGGGCCTGAGCTCTCTCATCGTAGTGGCCGCGCTTAACTTGAGACCTATGCTTCCGGATCGCTTGGAGCTTTCGCCCCGCCTCTTTGTCAATGCCCACCATAATCACGCGATCCGTCGGGTCCGTAACTCTTGTTTCGGGATAGAACGGAGGCAAGAACCAGACGGAATACATCACTACGAGTGATTTCGACCGTGCGCGTGTGCGAGCGGCCAGAGCAAGATCGTGGGCAGCGCGGTGATCTGGATGTCCCTCTCCCTTGCTCGGAACGAAAATGACCTCCGGCTGCCTCCGACGAAAGTAATCGGAGATGAGATTGACCGCGTTTTCTCGTGCACTACGAGAAAGAGAGCTGAGAGTTCCGTCTTCAATCTTTAGGTCAAAGGCCTTCGTGGCACCAAGAACGTCGCGTTCAAAGATGGCCTCCTGTCGTCGCATTTTCCTGAGTTCTCTGGGTGGAATGGTTTCGCTTCCATGTCTACCATCAGTCATGTAGCCAAACTCTACATGCACACCCGCTTCGACAAGTTTCGCTATGATTCCACCTACTCCAATGGCACAGTCATCGTTATGCGGCTGAATGCACAGTACTAGCATCGCTACCTACTCTTCGGTACGGGCGCGTACGTCCCTAAAAATAGGCTGGCCCGGTCCGACCAACTCACCTGGCCCAATCTTTACGCCGGGCATAATGCTTGAATTAACGCCAACTCTGGCGCCAGCACCGACTATCATGCCGAGCTTTATCCTCCGTGTGTCCACCAAAGCGTCCTTAACCACAGACTTTACCGATTGCTGATCGAGACGGAAGTTGGCGGAGACTGTGCCATATCCCAGTAGGACGTTGTTGTCCAGAACGCTATCCCCCACATAGTTAGCGTGCAGTTGACATCCATCTCCGACATACGATCGGGCAACCTCAGAGCTGAAGCCGACTATGCAACGATTGCCCACCAGTGATTCACGCACGAGCGCGTTATTACCGACAACGGTTTCGTGCCCTACGACAACGGGCGCGACAAGCTTAGCGCCTGAATGGAGGTGCACGTCGCGCCCGACAAAGACCCCGGGTGCCTTTCGTACGAAATCGGGACCGAGATCTATGTCGCCGGTTGTAATGCGATCCAGAATTTCAGCCGTGATGTCCAGCACATGCCATGAGTACTTAAGTACTTGCCACTTACCTGCATACCGCACCATGACAAACTCGCGCTGAGACATAAGCCGATCCAGCGCACGTTCATACACTGCGTCGGTCTTCTCCTGCTGGAACTCGTCTCGCATGGCAACGGAAAGGACGTCATGATCGCGGAAAAAATGTGCGACGATTGTCACCCAATCGCTTGGCTTATTGGCAACCGGCGGCTTCTCTACAATTTCGACGATCCGGTCGCCATCCAACCGCAAGTAGCCGCCAGGTATGTCGCTCTGTTGGCCCGCCAAGTAACCGTAAGCCGTTCCCGCAAGAGCAGCCGCCAGCAACTCACGATGGAGCCGGGCCTCCACAAGATCATGCGGCTGAGTTACGTAGATGCTGCTGTCAGGCCATTTGCTCTGCACAATCGAAATACCTTGTAGAACGGCACCGGCCATGCCAGGGAGACCTGATTGAACCGTCACAACTGCTTCTGCCGGAGTGCTATGAGCCAGGTGCGATAAGAGGGCTTCGTTTTCCTTATTCGCCACGAGAACGAAGCGGCGCAGTCCGGCCGCCAAGAGCGCTTGAAGATGCAGCTCAAGAAGGCTGGTTCCCGCGAAACCCAGGCTGTGTTTATCACGGAGCGGCCACATTCGGGAACTGTCCCCCGCTGCAAGCACTAATGCGGCTACGTTGTTCGGCTTCACGATTTGCACAACAATCAGGAGGTCGTCTGGCCCGCGGCCAGGATCACTGCCACCCAGCTATCAAGCGATCGGTTCATTGAGGCGCAAAGGAACGGTTAGCTTCCACGGAGCGAGCGAGCGGTCAACCGCCCGTTGAGAGCGCCATGCTCGGATTCATGAGGAGAACCGCCGCTGCTGGCGGATCTTGAGGGGGATCGTCGTCCGTGCGTTCCACTAAGGGGAGTGTCACCTCTCGTTGCCTCCGGCCGTCAGCTTCGGAGGCTTATCGAATGGTAGCGGCGCTTCTCGAAGGCTGTCAAGCTACACAACGTCGAATACGTATCGGCGTGAGGGCGGCGGCGGGTATAGGCATTCCACCGAAGCAAAATGCCCGTCCCGCGCCGATATATAGCTTTGGGTGTACCAGCAAGGAGCTTGAATTGGCGTGAACGGCGAATCAACAGGTCTGATATCTATCCAAGGGCTACGCCGGATCCGGATGTCAGGCCCCGCGGGCGTCTTGGCACTCTACTCGGCAGGTCTGGCTCTCCACACCTTCTTGCGGGGAGAAGCAGATGACCTGGGGGGACGAGCTGTCTCCGCCGGCGGAGCGGACCGCCTTCTGTTCCACGGCGTTCCGCCCGTTTGGCTTCAGCGCTGGACGCCGGATCTCGCTGCCATTAGGTGGCTGGCAGTCGGTCTCCACGCTTCGTACTTCGTAGTTCCCCTTCTTCTCATGTTCCTCGTGTATAAGCGGATGGGCGCGCGAGCCGCGTTTGAAGTGGTACTTCTACAGCTCCTCATGTTCTATGCGGCCGACCTCATCTACGCCATCTGTCCGACGCGGCCGCCTTGGATGGATTACGATGTGACGCGCTTCATTGCTAACGCATACGGACACGGAGCGGCCCTAGACGACAACACCGTGGCGTCCGCGCCGAGTCTGCACGTTGCATTGCCAGTCTTGTTCGCGTTCTGGTCCGCGCGACAGCAGGACGGCGCCCTACGAAGACTGTCGTTACCTCTTGTCTTATGGGCGCTTGCAGTCGCCTGGGCTGTGGTCTATGGCGGCGAACACTTCGTCACGGGTGCGATCGCCGGCGCGCTTCTAGCCGTCACCGTATACGGCGCGTTCAGCATTGCCCGGAGCAGGATCTTGGAACGAGCCGTCCGGCAGGCGCCGGCTACAGCACCATTACTTGTTCCTCCCGGCCATCTCCCTCCCTCGATAGGAAGAGTCATCGAGGCCGAAAAGTAGCCGGCGCACTCGACCGTTGCCTTCAAGCGCCCTACCATGCGGAGCGTGGCTCGCGTCTTAGGACTCGATGTGGGCGAACGGCGAATCGGGCTGGCTATCTCCACCCCCGAGGGGCGCCTCGCCGTGCCCCTCCGGGTGCTCGAGCGCAAGAACGAAGCCTCCGATCTTGAGGTGATCGCGTCGCTGGCGAAAACGGAAGCCGTCGAGGCGCTCGTCATCGGCCATCCGCGATCGCTCGATGGCTCGGTCGGCCCGCAGGCGCGCCGGGTAGAGGCGTTTGCCCGCCGGCTCGGCGAAGCCACCGGCCTGCGAGTCGAGCTCTGGGACGAACGGCTGACGTCGGTGCAGGCGGAGCGCTCGGCGCGCGCGGGCGGCCGGCGCGGCCCTTCCGATGACATCGCGGCTGCGATCATTTTGCAGACGTACCTCGATCGACAGCAACACGAATGAGAGAGAACGGCGCCGTTCGCGCGCTTGTGCTGCTCGGGCTGGTTGTCGTGAGCGGGGCCTGCATCTGGCTGCTGCTCGGCACGCCGGGCAGCCTGGTGAACGGCCAGCCTCCGCGGCTCGGGCCCAAGCCGCAGAACGAGACCGTGGTCGTGCACATCGATAGCGGCGACAGCGCCGCCGCGATCGCGAACAAGCTGCAGCAGAGCGGCGTCATCGAGAGCGCGCGGCTGTTTCGTGTCCTGGTGTCTCTCATGGGCACCGGCGACAAGCTGGAGGCCGGCGATTACGAGTTCGCCAAAGGCGAGAGCGCCTCCCTCGCCGCGCAGCGCATCAGCCAGGGCCTCACCTCATCGCGCACGGTCACGATCCCGGAAGGTCTGCGCTCGCAGGAGATCGGCGCGCTGCTTGCGCGCGACGGCGCCGCGTCCGCGCAGGACTTCCAGAACGCGCTCTCAGATAGCTACGACGCGTCATTTTTGGCTGCGCTGCCGCCGGGCGCCGGGCTAGAAGGCTTCCTCTTTCCCGCGACGTACGGCGCTCCCCAGCAGATCAGCGCTCACGACATGGCCAAGCAGATGCTCGCGGCCTTCGACGAGCGCTACACGTCGGACGCCCAGCCCCTGCTCGCCGGCTCCAAGCTCTCGCTGTTCGAAGCCGTGACGCTGGCATCGATCGTCGAGCGCGAAGCGCAGAAGCCGGAGGAACGCCCAATTATCGCCAGCGTGTTCCTCAACCGCCTCGCCGCTGGCATACCGCTCCAGGCCGACCCCACGGTGCAGTTCGCGCTCGGCAGCGACCCGGCCAGCGTGGCCCAGTACGGCTACTGGAAGCGCGATCTCACGCTGAATGACCTGGCCATCGACTCTCCGTATAATACGTACATCAATCCAGGGCTGCCGCCGGGGCCGATCTCGAATCCCGGACTCGATTCGATCCTGGCGGTGCTGCAGCCGGCGCAGACGGACTACCTGTACTTCGTCGCGCGGCCGGATGGCAGCCATGCATTCGCCGCGACGCTAGAGGAGCACCAACGGAACGTGTGCAACATCGATCCGAGCCGGCCGGAGTGTTAGCGAGATGAAGAAGGCAGGCGTCATCGGCTACCCGCTGGGCCATTCGCTCAGCCCGGTGATCTTCCAGGCCGCCTTCGACGCGGCCGGCATCGACGCGCAGTATGACAAGTGGGAGACGGAGCCGGAGCAGCTCGAGGGGCGCTTGAACGCGCTGCGCGGCGACGGCTACTTCGGCGCGAACGTCACGATTCCGCACAAAGAGACCGTCGTGCCATATCTTGATCAGCTGGACGAGACGGCCCAGCTCCTCGGCGCCGTGAACACCATCGTCGCTGCGGATGGCCAGCTCACCGGCTACAACACCGACGTGGCCGGCTTCGAGCGCGCGCTGCGTGAGGACGCCGGCTTCGACCCGAAGGGCAAGCGCATCGCGATCCTCGGCGCGGGCGGCGCGGCGCGTGCGGTCGCGCTCGTGCTCGTGCGCGGCGGCGCATCGTACGTGATGCTCACCGGCCGCACGCCGAAGCGCCTCGACAAGGTAGTCGTCGGTCTGCGCAAGGTGGAGGGCACCGGCACGACGATCACGTGGACGCACTGGGGCGACGGCGTCTTCATGACGTTCCTTCCAGCCTGCGATCTGCTCGTGAACTGCACGCCCGTCGGGACGAAGACGAGCGACTCGGACGGGAAGAGCCCGCTCGATGCGCAGTGGCTGCCGTCGAGCGGCGCCGTCTTCGACCTGCTGTACAACCCGCCCGAGACGCCGCTGCTGCGCGCCGCGCGCGAGCGCGGGCTGAAGACGTTCTCCGGGCTCGGCATGCTGGTCTACCAGGCAGCGGAGTCGTTCCGGCTCTGGACCGGCCAGGACGCGCCCGTCGATCGCATGCTGGAGGCCAGCCGCGCCGCGCTGGCGGCGGGAGCGGCAAAGTGATCGGGCGTGAACTTGCCGTTGGAACGGCGGCGATGCTCGCACTGGCACTCGCCCACACTGGTACCGTTCGAGCTGGTGATCCAGATCCCGGCCCGCTGCACCTACACTGGCAAGATCAAACACTCGCCTGGACAGATGTCGAAGGCGAAGTGTCCTACCACATCGACGTCACGATCACGTACTGGCCCTTGCCATCATGCCCAGGACCGGGAGCGACCGGCACCGGGCCGGACGCTCAGACCTTACACGGCTCAGAAGATCTACCTGCAAACACAACGAGTTACGCGTATCCGCAACCGACCGACTCGCGTCTGACATTCAAGAAGGAGAGCACAGTTCGTCTCACGGCATTGGACGCGGCTGGTCAGACTGTCGCGAGCGCAGGCTGGGGGGCTGTTGCCGATCCAGAGTGTCCAGACGAAGTCTCTCCTGCAACTCTTGCAAGTGCGGGCAGCGCGCCGGGCAACTCCGAACGAAATGTGGCTCAGGCCATCTTGATCACACTAGCTGCCGGTGGACTCCTGTGCACAGGTGGAGCCTTCGTCATAGGAAGAAGCCTACGCTGATGGCCTGGGGACTGGGCGTCGGTATCCTCATGATCGCGATGATGTTCGCGTTCTTCGGCATCGTCATCTTCAAGGAGACGCGCACGCATCGCTTCTGGCAGCGCAAGGTCGAGGAGGGCGACCTCGACATGATCACGCAGCTCGTGCAGGAGGAAGTCTCCCACTGGCGTACCGAACGCCCACCCAAGGGCATGCCTGCGAGCGTCTGGCAGGGTATTCAGGGTGTGGAGGTGATCGAGATCCAGCCGGACGAGATCCACGTCTCGACAACCGCCGAGCCGCAGTTCGCGCTCGTGAGCGGCTCGCGCCGCCAAGTGACCAGCGCGCTCGACGAAGCGAAGCGCGTCATCGCTAAGCTCGCGGAGCGCCTCTTCTACGACATCCCTCACGTCCGGCCCGCGCGCGTCCAGATCGATTGCTACACGACCTTCCAGGAGCCCAATGGCCAGGTGACGCAGCGCTGCATCCTCAGCGCGCTCGCCGATCGCGCGGAAGCGGCTGAGGTCGATTGGGACAACGACGCGCCTGAGGTCATCGCGGAGCGCCTGGGTGCGCTTTACGAGCTGGACAGCCGCGGCGTCGCCTTGCCCATCGATCCGGCGCGGCACGCTGCCTGGACCACTCCGAACGGCGTTAACGGCTCGCCGCGCCCTCCGGAGACGCTCTGATGCCGGCGCTGCGCTGGCTCACAGCGGGCGAGTCACACGGCAAGGGCCTCACCGTCATCATCGATGGCATGCCCGCCGGCCTGCCGCTCGCGCAGGACTACATCACCCGCGACCTGCGCCGCCGCCAGGGCGGCTACGGCCGCGGACGACGCCAGAAGATCGAGACCGATACGGCTGAGATCCGCTCCGGCGTGCGGCACGGGCTCACCCTCGGCAGCCCGATCGCGGTGCTCATCGAGAACAAGGACTGGGTGAACTGGCAGGACAAGATGGCCGTCGAGGAGATCGACGGTCCAGTCGAAAAAGTGACCCGCCTGCGCCCCGGCCACGCTGATCTCGCCGGCGTGATGAAGTACGGCTTCGACGACGTGCGGCCCATCCTCGAGCGCGCCAGCGCGCGTGAGACGGCGGCCCGCGTCGCGGTGGGCGCCGTTGCGCGCCGCCTGCTCGACGAGCTCGGCGTCGCGGTCCACAGCCAGACCATCGCGATCGATGGCGTCGAGGCGCAGGTCGACGGCGAGCCCGACTGGGACGCGATCGAGGAGTCGCCCGTGCGCTGCGCCGACCCGGATGCGGAGCAGCGCATGATCGCCGCCATCGATGCCGCGCGAGAGGCCGGCGATAGCCTCGGCGGAATCGTCGAGGTGCGCGCCGCCAACGTCCCGATCGGCCTCGGCAGCCACGTGCACTGGGACCGCAAGATCGACGCGCGCATCGCCCAGGCGATGATGAGCATCAACGCCGTGAAGGGCGTCGAGATCGGCATCGGCTTTCGCGGCGCCGTCCTGCGCGGCTCGCAGGTGCACGACGTGATCCTCCCCATCGACCGCTGGGCCGAGCGCCCCTGGCAGCGCGAGACGAACCGCCTCGGTGGCACGGAGGGCGGCATGACGAACGGCGAAGAGGTCGTCGTGCGCGTGGCGCTCAAGCCGATCGCGACACTGCCACGTTCGCTGCCGTCCGCGGACCTGCGTACGGGCGAGGAGATCCCGGCGCACTACGAGCGCAGCGATGTCGCCGTTGTGCCCGCCGCGGGCGTGATCGGCGAAGCGATGCTGGCGATCGTGCTGGCGGAGGCCGCGCTCGACAAGTTCGGCGGCGATCACATCAACGAGACGCTGCGCAACTTCCGCTCTTACGTGAAGACGCTCACGCCTCGCGGCGGCGAAGCGCTCCCCCCTCCCGACGAAGAGACGACGGAGGTCTAGGAGAGCGACGTGACAACCAAGCCAACGCGCAAGAGACGACCGCCACAATTGCGAGACCCCAAGCTTTCCTCCTTGATGAAGGGTGATATAGGCGATCCCATCCGCCTGACAAAGGCCGAAGCAATTGCCATCGCCGAGGCCGCCTTCGGCGCGAGATCAGATCTGCCCACTGGCGTGGAGTACGTCCGGCGCATGAGGCGCATCTGGCGAGGACTTCTGACGGAGCAGCGTGGCCGACGCGCTAATTGACACAACGTTCTTCATAGACTACCGGCGTGGTGACGCGGGTGCTCGTGCGCTTTGGCATGAAATTCGCGACGGAAGAAGTGGCGTATCGAGCGATGCTTACACTCGTCGAGGAAGCCCCATTGTCGGGTGAGGCAGGTGAACTAGCAGCACTATGGCTCCGTGCACTGCCCACCCGCTCGAGTGAGGCCATCGTCCGAGACGCGTTCATCGCCGCCACGGCGAGTCTCCGCAATGAGACGATCTATACACGGAACGTGCGCGACTTTCGACGACTGTACGATGATGTCACAACGTATTGAGACATACGAAGTGCGCCGGGACGGCTACCTGGTGAGCACCGACCGGTCGCTGCTCGATCTCGACGCCGTGCACGCGTTCCTGTCGAAGAGGAGCTACTGGGCGGCGGGCATCTCGCGCGAGCGGCTGGAGACGGCCGTCGCGAGCTCGCTGCCGTTCGGCGCGTACCGCGACGGGCGGCAGGTCGGCTTCGCGCGCGCGATCACCGACTATGCGACGTTCGCTTACCTTGCCGACGTCTACGTCGACGAGGCGCATCGCGGCCGCGGCGTCTCGAAGCTGCTGATGGAGGCGCTGCTCGCCCACCCGCGGCTACAGGCGTTGCGCCGCTGGATGCTGGGCACGCGCGACGCGCACGGGCTCTACGCGCAGTTTGGCTTCGTTTCGCTCGAAGATCCGTCGCGCTGGATGGAGCTCCCCTACCCAGACACGTACACGAAGGCCGCGGCGTCGCATGGCTAGCGCCCCTCCCCCGCGTCTTTTCTTGACCGGCTTCTCGGGCGCCGGTAAGTCCGCCGTCGCTCCGCTGGTCGCGCAGGCGCTCGGGCGGACGGTCGTCGACACGGACCAGCTGATCGAGCAGAGCGCGAGCAGGCCGATCTCGGAGATTTTCACGCGCGACGGCGAAGCGCGCTTTCGCGAGCTGGAGCGCGACGCCTTGCGACGCGCCGTACAGGAGAACAGCGCTGTCGTCGTTGCCGTCGGCGGCGGCGCGATGCTCTCGGCAGAGAACCGGCGCGCCATGGCCGCAGCGGGGCTCATCGTCTGCCTAGAGGCACGTCCCGCGACGATCCTCGAGCGCCTGCGCCGCGGGGACGTGCCCGTCGAAGAACGCCCGCTGCTCGCCGGCAGCGATCCGCTGCCGAAGATCGTGGAGCTCAAGTCGCGCCGGCAGAAGTACTTCGCGCTCGCGGACTACGTCATCGATACGGACGGCAGTACGCCCCAGCAGGTCGCGGACGAGGTCATCGCAGCGGTTCGCGCGTCCGACCCCTGGTTCGCGCAACACCCCGATCGGCTGCTGCTGCCCGAAGAGCGCGCAGGCGCCGGTGCGGAGAAGCCCGTGTGGGTGAATGCGCCGTCCCGCCGCTATCCGGTACACGTCGGCTGGGGCGCGCTCGACCGGCTGGGCGAGCTGTTGCGCGACCAGGGCCTGTCCGGCGCGGCGTGGATCGTGAGCGACAGCGAAGTACTGCCACGCCACGGCGATCGCGCGCTGCTCTCGCTCCGAGAGGCCGGCTTCGCGGCCGATGCCTTCGCGATCACGGCCGGAGAGGCGAGCAAGAACCTCGAGGTCGCCGGTACGGTGTACGACTGGCTCGTCTCCAAGCGCGCCGAGCGCGGTCATGCGGTCGTCGCGCTCGGCGGCGGTGTCGTCGGCGACCTCTCGGGCTTCGTCGCCGCGACGTATCTCCGCGGCCTGCCGTTCGTCCAGGCGCCAACCTCGTTCCTCGCGATGGTGGACGCCTCGATCGGCGGCAAGGTCGCCGTCGATCACCGGAGCGGCAAGAACCTGATCGGCGCGTATTACCAGCCGTGGCTCGTCGTGGAAGACGTGTCGCTGCTCAAGTCGCTGCCGCGCCGCATGCTCGCTGAAGGATGCGCGGAGGCGATCAAGCACGCGCTCATCCGCGATCCGCAGCTCCTCGACGACATGGAGGCGCGCGCGGACGACCTGCTGCACCTCGAGCCCGCCGTCACGGTCGACATCGTCCGGCGCAACGTCGCGATTAAGGCCGCGGTCGTCTCGGAAGACGAGCGCGACACCGGCATGCGCGCCATCCTGAACTACGGGCACACCGCCGGCCACGCGATCGAGGCCGCCGGAGGGTACACCCAGGTGCTCCACGGCGCCTCCGACGCGATCGGCATGACCGCCGCCGCAGAGATCGGCCGGCGCATGGGCGTGACGCCCGAGCGCGTCGTCGAGCGGCAGCGCGCTGTCCTCGAGCGCTACGGTCTGCCAACGCGCGCGCCCAGGGGCATCGATCCGCGGCGCGTGCTCGACGCGATCGCGCTCGACAAGAAGGTGGCGAAGGGCAGCGTGCGCTGGGTGCTGCTCGAGGATATCGGGCGGCCGGTGCTGCGCTCCGACGTGCCGCCGGAGCTCGTGCGCGAAGTCGTGGAATCTATACTCCCCTAACCGAAGCATGAAGCGTCTCCACGCCATCGTTCGCGGGAGAGTGCAGATGGTGGGCTTCCGCTATTTCGTGATCGAAGAGGCGCGACGGCTCGGCCTCACCGGCTGGGTGCGCAACGGCGACGATGGTTCGACATTGGAGGTCGTCGCGGAAGGTGACGAGGCCGCGCTGCGCCAGCTCGAGCAGGCCCTCCACGCCGGGCCCTCAGGCGCTCGCGTCGAGGCGCTTGATGTGGCCTGGTCGGACGAGTTGGACGGCTACGACTGGTTCGACCTGCGTGGGTAGGGGCGGTTCGCGAACCGCCCCTACGAGTCCCCTACCGCCTGCGCCACATCAGGCTCCGCCACCGTTTGCTGCTGGCTGTCGCGCATGTCGCGCAGCGTCACCTCTCCCCGCGCGAGCTCTTGTTCGCCCAAGATCGCGACGTAGCGCGCGCCCAGCGCATCAGCGTGGCGGAGCTGCGACTTCAAGCTGCGTCCCGTTCCCACCACAGCGGAGATATCATTCGCGCGTAAGCGGTGCGCCAGGCGCAGCGCCGCCTGTCGCGCCGCCTCCGACATGTGCGCGACGTACACGCGCAGCGGCTCGATCTCCGGCACCGGCGCCTGCTGGCGCTTCATGTTGATGATCAGCCGCTCGATGCCGGAACCGAAGCCGATGCCCGGCGTCCGCCTCCCGCCCAGCAGCTCAATCAGCCCGTCGTAGCGCCCACCCCCACCGACGGCGGACTGCGCTCCCTCCTCCGGCGGGTGAAACTCGAACACGGTGCGCGTGTAATAGTCGAGCCCGCGCACGAGCCGCGGGTTGATCTCGTACGCGACGTCCAGCGCATCGAGGTGCGAACGCAGGCCCGCGAAGTGCGCCGCGCAGTCTTCGCAGAGACGCTCCGAGATCACCGGTGCGCCCGCGATCGCTCCCTGACACTGCGGCTGCTTGCAATCGAGCAGCCGCAGTGGGTTCTTCTCGTAGCGCATCCGGCAGTCCGCGCAAACCGTGTCGAGCAACTGCCGGTAGTACGCGCGCAGCGCTTCGACATAGGCCGGCCGGCAGGTCGCGTCGCCGATGGTGTTGAGCTGCATCGTCAGGCCGCGCAAGCCAAGCGCCTGGTAGAAGGTCGACAGCATGTCGATCACCTCCGCGTCCACCAACGCGTCGCTGTCGCCAATCGCCTCCACGCCGAACTCCGTGTGCTGGCGGTAGCGCCCTGCCTGCGGCCTGTCGTAGCGGAACTTCTGCGCGAAATAGAAGAGCCGGACCGGCTGCGGCCAGCTCGACATGCCGTGCTCGACGTAAGCGCGGCAGACGGCCGCCGTCGTCTCAGGCCGTAGCGCCAGCCGGTCGCCGCCGCGGTCCTCGAAGACGTACATCTCCTTCTCGACGACCTCCGTGCCCTCGCCCGTGCGCAGCCAGATGCGCGCGTCCTCGAACATCGGCGTCTCGATGGCGCGGTACCCGAACAGCCCCGCGACGCGCTCGCCCGTGCTGCGGACGAAGCGCCAGTACGGCTCGTCCTCCGGCAGCACGTCGTTCGTGCCGCGCGGCGCCTGAAAACGCACGGGCTTAGATTCGTCGGCCATCGCGAGGCAGCATAGCGAAGGCGCTCTTCTGGACGCCATCGGCAGGCGTCAGCCCGCCTATGATAGAGTGGAATCGCGATGGCCGTTGCCCGTATAGACCAGGAGGAAGGTCTCCAGCAGCTCCTCCAGCGCGCAGGCGCCTACCTGCCCCAGAAGCGGCTTCGCCTCGTCGAGGAAGCCTATCGCTTCGCCGCCGAGTGCCATGAAGGGCAGAAGCGGCGCTCCGGCGAGCCCTACATCATCCACCCGCTGGACGCCGCGATGACCGTGGCCGAGCTTCAGCTCGACGCCGCCACCATCGCGGGCGCGCTGCTTCACGACGTCCAGGAGGACTGCGGTGTGCCGAACGCCGAGCTGAAGCGGCGCTTCGGCGCTGAGGTGGCGAAGCTGGTCGACGGCGCGACGAAGCTCGACCAGATCGCGAAGCGCTCCGCGGACCCGGACGCCTTCGACGGCGACCTCCAGGCCGAGAATCTCCGCAAGATGTTCCTCGCCATGGCGGAGGACATCGGCGTCGTCATCATTAAGCTTGCCGACCGTCTGCACAACATGCGCACGCTGCAGTACCTGGAGCCCGCGAAACAGCTCCGCACCGCTCAGGAGACGATGGAGATCTACGCGCCCCTCGCGAGCCGCCTGGGGATCGCGCAGATCAAGTCTGAGCTGGAAACCCTTGCGTTCAAGTACCTCAAGCCCGAGCGCTACGAAGAGATGGTCAAGCTCGTCGCGTCGAAGCGTTCGACTCGAGAGCGCTACATCGCCCAGATCGACGGCATGTTGCGCGCCGAGTTCGAAAAACATGGCATCGAAGCGCAGGTGCAGGGCCGGGCAAAGAACCTCTATAGCATCTACACCAAGATCCAGAAGTACGCCGAGCAGGGGAAGACGTTCAACGAGATCTACGACCTGCTCGCGCTGCGCGTGCTGGTCAACACCGTTTCCGACTGCTATGCCGTGCTCGGTATCGTCCATGGCCTCTGGCGGCCCATCCCGGGCCAGTTCGACGACTACATCGCCAACCCCAAGGACCGCGTGTACCAGTCGCTGCACACGACGGTGATGTGCGAAGGCGCGCGGCCGCTGGAGATCCAGATCCGCACGCACGAGATGCATCAGCTCGCCGAGTACGGCGTCGCCGCGCACTGGCGCTACAAGGAGGGCAGCCGCCCCGACGCGCACTTTGAGGAGCGACTGTCATGGCTGCGCCAGCTGCTCGAGTGGCAGCGTGACGTGTCACGCGCGGAGGACTTCGTCGAGTCGGTGAAGACCGACATCTTCCAGGACCAGGTCTTCGTATTCACGCCCAAGGGCGAGATCAAGGACCTGCTCGCCGATGCCACGCCGATCGACTTCGCCTTCCGCATCCACACCGACCTCGGCTACCACTGCATCGGCGCGAAGGTCAACGGCCGCCTCGTCGCGCTAAACGAGCCGCTCAAGAACGGCGACGTCGTCGAGGTGCTCGTCGGGCGCAGCTCGCGCGGCCCTTCGCGCGACTGGCTCAACCGCAACCTGGGGTACGTCAAAACCAGCCACGCGCGGCAGAAGATCCGCCAGTGGTTCCGCAAACAGCAGCGCGAAGAGAACATCGAGAAGGGCCGAGAAGCGCTCGAGAAGGAGCTACGCCGCATGGGCGTAACGCTCGCTCAGTGCAAGGATGAGTTGCTGAAGAAGCTCCGCTACGAGTCACTCGAGGACTTCTACGCAGCGCTGGGCTTCGGAGGCGTCAGCCTCCACCAGGTCGCCCAGCGCCTCGAACGCTATCTCGCGCCCGAAGAGCCACGTCCTGCGCCTGTCATGCCTTCTCGCCTGCCCATTTCGCCGACCGGCATCCAGGTGCTCGGCACGGGCGACCTGCTCACGCAGGTCGCGCGCTGCTGCAACCCTGTGCCCGGAGATAAAATCATCGGCTATGTGACGCGCAGCCGCGGCGTCACCGTCCACAGAACCGACTGCTTCAACGTGATCCACGAAGACGAGCGCCAGCGCCTCGTCGATGTCGCCTGGGGCCAGACGGGTGAGCTCTATCCCGTCGCGGTGCAGATCGAAGCGTTCGATCGCGTCGGCCTGCTGCGCGACATCAGCACGGTGATCGCCGAAGAGCAGGTGAACATGGTCGCCGTGACCACGCAGGAACGCGACGACCGCACGACGTTCATCGCGCTCACGCTCGAAACGCGCGGCGTCGACCAGCTCAGCCGCGTCCTGATGAAGCTCGAAGCCGTCCGCGGCGTGCTGAGCGTGGCGAGGACGATCAACCCGGCGCGAAGAGCATCCTAGCGCCCGTGTACCGCAGCCTTGCGCTCGCGACCCTCCTGCTCGGAGGGTCGTTCCTCGTCACCGGCTGCGCCGGCTCCTCTTCGCAAGCTCCCGCACCGACACCAACGTCTGCGAACACATCGATCGACGCCCCAGCCGCCACGCCGACCGCGGCGCCAACGCCGCACGTCGACGCGAAGGTGGTCGAGACGCTCACGACCGCGCTGTCGTCCGGCAGCGCAGCAGTGATCCGCCCCTACATCGGCTACCTGCCGATCGGCTGCAGCCCGCAAGCGGCCAGCGCCGCGCCTCTCTGCGCCACCAACGTCGCAGATGGGACCCAAACCGCAGCGTTCTACTTCTCCAACTGCGAAGGCCACTATCTCGCACCGGCCGAGATCCAGGAACCACTCGATCTGATGGCAGCGATGCGGCTCGATGCTTTCTACGTGCTGCCGGCCGCCGGCCAGCCGTCCGGCCAGTACTCCGCCGTCCTCGTCGATCAGCGACCGGAAACCGCGGGCCTGGCCTGGGAGGCGATCATCGATGACGAGCACATCGTCGCGTTGATCTTTAGTTGCACGCTCACGCCGGAAGCGCTCGTCGCGCTGCGGCACTACGGCCCGCCCGTGCAGCCGTAGCTCAGCGCTCGGAGCGCGGCCCGCGCGGCCTCGATCGCCGGAGCAGGCCCCGCTTCGCGGCTGGAGGTTGTTCTTGGCGCTGAAGGTCGGAAATGACGACCGCCGCGATGAAGATGGCAGCTGCGAGCGTCAGCAGCGCGATGACAGCGAGAAGCGATGAGGGAGGCGCGCCGGCGTGCAGCAGCACCATGCGATGTGCTACGCCGCCCGCTCGACGCGGTCGCCGCTGGGCCGCTCGCCCGATACCGCGACGAACGCGTCGACCGCCGCCGGGTCGAACTGGATGCCCTTCTGCCGAACGACCTCCGCCATCGCCTCCTCGTGGCTCAGGACATCTCGGTACGGCCGCTTCGATGTCATCGCGTCGTATGCATCGACGACACTGATGATGCGCGAGAGCAGCGGGATCTGGTCGCCGGCGATGCCATCCGGGTAGCCGCTGCCGTCGTAGTGCTCGTGGTGGTGGCGGATCACCCCCGCCAGCTCGCTGAGCGCACGCACCTTGGCCGCGATCTCATAGCCGCGTTCGGTATGCGACTGGATGATTGCGAACTCCTCCGCCGTCAGCGGGCCGGGCTTGGCCAGGATCGAGCTGGGAACACTGATCTTGCCCACGTCGTGCATCTGCGCGGCCAGCCCCAGCGCGCGCAGCTCCTGCGGCGCGAGCCCGAGCCGCTGCCCAACCGCGATCGCGTAGCCGGAGACGCGGCGCACGTGACCGAACGTCTCGCGGTCCTTCGCCTCTACCGCATCGACCAGCTCCACGATCGGCTGCTGGAGCCCTCGGTTTAGCTGCGCCAGCGCATCACGCATCGACAGCGCATCAGCGATCGCGCGCAACGTGCCCGCGCGCCGCACCTCGATCGCCCAGCCGGCGAACAGCACCAGGAACGCGGTGCCGTACAGCCCGTGATAGAACCACCACGAAAGCTGCCACACCTTGCCCCAGACGATGATCACCTGCACTTCGAGCAGGATGACGAGCGTAGCGATCATCGCGAGCTGCGACGGAAGCCGCGCGAAGAGATAGGCCTGGTAGTAGCGCCATACGGCGAACGCTGTGAGGGCCAGCGCGGCGAAGCCGGCCGCCAGCTGGTTCGTCCGGCTGCTGATCGGGACCCAGTCCAGCCAGTGGGCGGTCGGCTCCCAAATGCTCAGCCCAATGTAGGCGAAGATCGCCACCACGGCGAGGCCGAACACCGCCTTGCCGTTGTCCTCGATAATGTGCTCGAACCGATGGGGCAGGCCGATGACACTCAGCGCGACGAACGCCGATCCGGCGAACGCGCTCAGCCAGGCCGAGACCCCGAGCGACGCGTAGTACTCATCGTGGATAAAGCCCGGCGTGTCCAAGCCATGCACGGCGAAGATGCCGGCGACCGAAAAGAAGGCGAGGCCGAGGAAGACCAGGCGCGTGCTGCTGAGCGTGCGCGCCGACGCCATCACCACCGCGCACGCCAGCGCCGCCGCCAGCGACGTGAAGCCGACGACGTAGAAGTGGAAGTGCGTCGCGATGATCTGGTGATCGTACTGGGGAAAGGCGCGCAGGAAGCCGAACGCCGCCAGCGGTGACAGCAGCACCGCAATTCCAAGTCCCGTCAACCATGTGGGAGCCCGTTCGCCCATGCCAGCCTCGATACTTAAGACAGTCTTTATGAATTATCGGCCGGACGGCGGACGCAGCTTAGGGACGGGCCGCTTCGACGCACCGGACCCCTCGCGGCCCGACGATCGCCGCATGAGGCGTCCGCGACGGTATCTCCAGCCGGGCGCCGGGGCCCAGTTCGAACTCGCCGGCGGGCGTCGTGAACCTGATCGAACCACTTAGGCAGTAGAGGACCTTGAAATAGGGATGTTCGTGCCGGCCATAGCGGTCGCTCGGCCCGTTCGACCACCAGCGCAGCGCCAGCCCCTCGTCGCGCAGGAGACGCTCGAGCCGCTCCTCGGAGGGAGGCTCAGCGAACGGCCACGGTGTCATCGAAGGCCCGCCAGCGCTAGCCGCCCTCGTACTCCACCGCGCACTTCGCGGCCAAACTCGAGACCGCCGTCACGCGCCGCCCGAGCGTCCTCCAATCGACGAAGCCGTTCGTGCAGTAGCCGAGCGAGATCCCCGTCACCGGGTCGCCCCAGCCGATCTGCCCGCCCGCGCCACCGTGGCCGAATGCTTTGCCCGACACCACTCGCCCGAAGCCTCGCATGAACGATTTGCCGTCGTCGCCCGCGATCACGACGCTCAGTCCGCGGTTCACCGGATAGTCAAACGTCGGATCGCGGTGGCGATCGGTCGTGCGCACCGTCGTCGCGAACGCGATCGTCTCCGCCTTGAGCACGCGCGTCCCGTCCGCCGTCTCGCCTTCGTTGATCAGCGGCTGGTAGAACATCGCCAGCTCGGCGGCGCTCGCGACGCCGCCCGCGCCGGGAACGCCCGCCCGCCGCGCGATGGGTGAGTTGAAGCGCAGGATGGCTGCCGGCGTCACCTCACCCCAGCCGCCCGGCGGCTCGATCACCTCACCCATGTGCCGCACATCGGCGACGCGGCTGTCCCGCTCCTCCGGCGATCCGACGAACAGCTCGTCCAGGCCCATCGGCCCGGTGACGCGCTCGCGGATGAAGTCGCGGAAGTCCTTGCCCGTCCGGCGCTGGATGATCTCCGCCAGCACCCAGTGCGCTGACGTAGCGTGGTATTCGAACTTGCTGCCCGGCTCCCACATGAGCCGCCAGCGCGCGAACGCCTCGAGTCGCTTCGAGCGGTTGTTCCACGCATCAGGGCCGAGCGGCGCGCGCGGGAAGCCCGAGGTGTGCGTCAGGACCTGCTCCACCGTGACGATCTCTTTGCCGTTCGTCGCGAACTCCGGGATGATCTCCGCCACGCGTTCATCGAGACGCAGCAGGCCGTCCTCGAAGAGCAACCAGATCGCCACGCCTACGATCGCTTTCGTGCAGGAGAAGATGGTGTACAGCGTCTCGTCCGTCGCCGGCCGCTCGACGCCTCCCTGCACGGCCGAGCCGAACGTCCGCAGTCCGGCGAGCTTGCCCCGCCGCGCGATCGCGACCTGGCAGCTCGGCAACGTGCCGTCGTCGACCTCGCGCTTCGCCCGCGCGAAGAGGTCCTCCAGGCGCCCGGCATCGATGCCCACGTCCTCCGGCTTCGACGCCACGAGCTGCTGCTTCAACATCGATCCGCTCCTTTCAGTCCGCCCACCGGGCTCATAGTATACAACCGATGCGTATCCAGGTTGGCGCCAGCGCCGACGACCTCGCGCGCCGGGCGGCGGACATGCTCGGCGCGATCGTGCGCGGAAAGCCCGACGCGGTGCTCGGCTTGGCGACGGGGAAGACGCCTCTCGGCCTGTATGCGGAGCTGTCGCGCCGGGTTGCCGCCGGAGACATCGATCTGCGGGGCGTAGTCGCGTTCGCCATCGACGAGCTCCACGGCGTCCCGCGCGATCATCCCGCGACGAACGCATCGTACTTCGCGCGAGAGCTCTCCGTGCCGCTGGCCGCGCTGCACATCATGGACAGCGAAGCGCCGGACCCGCAGGCGGAGTGCGACCGCGTTCGGGAGCTCATCGAGCGCGCCGGCGGACTCGATCTTGTAATGCTCGGCATCGGGCGCAACGGACACCTCGCGTTCAACGAGCCCGGCTCGCCGTTCGATTCGCGCGCGCGCAGGGTCACGCTGGCGCAATCGACGCGAGAGCAGTACGTGCCGTACTTCGGCTCGTTGGAGCAAACACCGGCGTTCGGTCTCACGCTCGGCTTGTCCGATCTGCTCGCGGCGCGTAAGGCGCTGCTGCTGGCAACCGGCGCAGACAAGGCCGAGATCGTCGCGCACGCGCTCGAGGGGCCGGTCAGCGAGCAGGTGCCGGCTTCGGCGCTACAACGCCACCCCGATGCAACCGTCCTCCTCGATCCCGCAGCGGCCGCCCGATTGCGTCACGTCACTTCGTAGGCGATTACGCCGCCCACGAAGACCTTCTCGAGGCGCAGGTCCTCATCGCAGATCACGATGTCCGCCTTCGCGCCCGCCTTCAGTACGCCGATCTCGTCCTGCATGCCCAGCAGGCGCGCGGGCGTTGCCGTCGCCATGCGCACGCAATCGATGAGCGGCACGTGCGCCAGCCGCTGCATGTTGCGCACGGCGATGTTCATCGAGAGCGCGCTGCCCGCCAGCGTGCCGTCCTTCAGGTACCAGGCGCCGTCGCGCAGGCCGACGCCCCTGCCCTGCAGCTCCTCGCTCCCTTCGATTCCGCCCGCGGACCACAGCGCGTCCGTCACGAGCGCGACGCCCTCGGCGCCCTTGGCGCGGTAGATGAGCGACAGCACCGACGGATGTACGTGCACCGTGTCCGCGATCGCGCCAGCCACGATGCGGTCGCTCTCCAGCACCGCGCCGATCACGCCCGGCTCGCGCTGCGAAAGGGGACGCATGCCGTTGAAGAGATGCGTCGCCATGCTCGCACCGGCATCGATTGCGCGAAATGCCTCCTCATACGTAGCGTCGGTGTGCCCGATCGAGACGACAACGCCGGCCGCGCGCGCCGCCGCCAGCAGATCGAGACCGCCCGGCAGCTCCGGCGCGAGCGTGATGAGACGCAGCGCTCCCTTCGATGCCGCCAGCAGCTGCTCGAACATCGGCACGTCTGGGCGGCGGATGAAGCGCTCGTCGTGCGCGCCTTTGCGCACCGGGTTGATGAACGGCCCCTCGAGGTGCGCGCCCAAGACGCGCGCGCCGGCGATCGGCCGCTCCATCGCTTCACGCACCGCGGCGAGCGCGCGGCAGACGTTGTCTTCGTCCGCCGTCACCGCCGTCGGTAGCATCGCCGTCGTGCCGAAGCGGACGAAGTCCCGCGTCATGCGCTCGACGGTCTCGACGGTGGGTGCTTCCGTGAGCAGCGCGCCGCCGCCGCCGTTCACCTGCAGATCGATGAAGCCCGGACAGACGATGCGCCCTCGCGCATCGATCTCGACATCGGCGTGCTCTCCTGCTAGCTCCGCGCGGGTGCCGACGCGCTCGATCACGCCGTCGCGCGCGATCAGTGCGCCGTCCTCGATCTCCTCGAATGGCGTCAGCAGCGTGCCGCCGGCGATGAGGAGACTGCTCACAGCGTCAGCACCGCCGCGCCGCGTACCTCGCCGCGCTTGAGGCGCGCCAGCGCTTCGTTTGTGCGCGCGAGCGGAAAGACCTCGGTCTCGATGCGCAACTGGTGCTCCCCAGCGAGCGCGAGGAACTCGCGCGCATCCTCTCGCGTGAAGTTCGCGACGCTGCGGACGGTGCGCTCCCAGTAGATCTCTCGGTAAGGGAACGATGGGATGTCGCTCGCGTGCACGGCGTTGATCGCCAGCGTGCCGCCGCGATCGAGACGCCGCAGCGCGATCGGCACGATCCAGCCCACCGGCGCGAAGCTCACCGCCGCGTTGATCGCGACCCCCGGATCGTCATCCAGCCCGCCAGCCCAGGTCGCGCCGAGCTCGCGGGCGAGCTGCTGGTGATCGGGCTCACGGGTGAAGATGTACGTCTCGCAGCCCCAGGCCTGGGCCACTTGCATCGTGAGGTGCGCCGACGCGCCGAAGCCGAAGAGACCGACGCGATCGCCTCGCGACACGCCGCTCAGCTTGAGCGCGCGATAGCCGATGATGCCCGCGCAGAGCAGCGGCGCCGCTTCGATGTCCGAGTACGCCTCCGGAAGGCGATAAACGAAGCGCGCGTCCGCCAGCATGAACTCCGCGTAGCCGCCATCGACATCGCGACCGGTGAAGCGCGGCGCGGTGCACAGGTTCTCCTTGCTCGAAGCGCAGTAGCGGCACGCGCCACATGTCGACGCGAGCCAGCCGACGCCGACGCGATCGCCGGGCGACAAGCCGTCGACGCCAGCGCCCAGCGCGTCGACGATCGCGACGGCCTGGTGGCCGGGGACGCGCGGCAGCGGCGTCGCCAGCTCCCCTTCGACGATGTGCAGGTCGGTGCGGCAGACGCCGCAGACCAGCACGCGCAGCCGTGCTTCGCCACGCCCGGGCGACGGAAGTTCTGCCTCGTCCTCGATCAGCCGGCCTTCCTCAGCCGGCCCGGGCTCACGTAGGAGCATGCGCCGCATCGCGGCACACTAGCGGCCCTTGAACTGCGGTGCGCGCTTCTCCAGGAAGGCCTGCACGCCTTCGCGAAAGTCCTCGGTGCGGAAGAGCGGCAGGAGCTGCAGATAAACGTGGTGCACGTTCGCTTCGAACGTCTCCTCGAGCCCGAGGCGCATCATGCGCTTCGTCGACTGCACAGCGAGCGGCGCGTTGGCGGCGATCTCTCGCGCCCACTCGCGCGCCGTCGGCATCAGGTCGCCCGGTTCGACGACGGTGTTGACGAGGCCAAGCTCGAACGACTCCTGCGCAGAGAGCACCTTCCCGCGGAAGCAGATCTCCGCCGCCTTCGCCCAGCCGATAAGCCGCGGCAGCAACCAGCTTCCGCCGCTCTCAGGCAGCACGCCGCGCTTCGCGAACACCGCCGCCAGCTTCGCGTCGGTCGACGCGATGCGCATGTCGCAGCCGAGCGCGAGGTCCATGCCGTAGCCGGCGGCCGGGCCGTTCAGCGCGCAGATGACCGGCTTATCCGTCGTGTGCAGCACAATCGGCGGGCTGCCGGCCAGATCGAATCGCGCAGCCGGCGAACCGCCGCCGTTGCTGCCGATGCCTGTGCCCGCCGTTAAGTCCTTCAGGTCGAGCCCGGCGCAGAAGCCGCGGCCCGCGCCGGTAATGATGATCACGCGGATGTCGCTGTCGGCGTCGGCGTCGCGCAGCGCCTGGCTGAACGACGCGAGCATCGGGCCGCTGATCGCGTTCATGCGATCGGGCCGGTTCAGCGTGATCGTGGCGACGTTGTCTGACACTTCGAACAGCATGTCGGCGTACTGGGGCATGGCTTTCCTCCTGCGGTGAATCACGTGCGGCGCCTGAGTGTAGCACGGTGAGGCTCCCTCCTTCACGCCGGCGCTTCGTCCCTCTCCCTCATCGAAGTGCTCCGCCGCAGTGAAGGCAGTAGAGCAGGTGCTGCAAGAGATAGAACTTCTTCGTCGACCGCCGCGAGTCCTTCTTGTGGCGCACCAGGGCGACCTGCGGTCTCCTTCAGCGGCTAGGCGTGGCGAGAACAGGGTCTCCCGGGGGGCTGGGCATGTGACCGCTGAAGGCTCCCCCTCAGGGTCGTGCTAAGATGCGACTTGGGGACGGCAAGAACGACCGCCACCCATCGACCACTGACACCGAGGAAGGGAGCGTCATGCGTCGTTGGATCGCGTTTATGCTACTAGCGGGAACCGTGCTGTTGTCCGCCTGCGGTGGCAGTGGGGGTGGCCCATCGACAGTCTCGCAGCAGGTACCGGCGGCGGGTGGCACCGTCTCGCTCAGCAAGAACGTCACACTCCAGATCCCGCCCGGCGCGGTTGCCGATGCAACCAAGGTCACGATCACGAAGAAGAACGCTCCCGACGGCTCGCTGGCTGGAGGACAGTCGCTGGGTTCGGGCTTCAATATCGATCTGGGTGGGCAGAAGCTTTCGAAGCCGGTGACGTTGGAGATCGCTTTCGATCCTAAGAAGATCGGCGATGCGACGACAGGCAAGCCATTTCTTTCCTACTACGACGAGGCCAAGCATCTGTGGGTGCCCGTCGGCGGAACCGTCGATACGCAGCGCAACGTGATCACGATCCAGACCGACCACCTCTCGTGGTGGAATCCCTTCTCATGGAACTGGGGTGCCTGGATGGCTGTCCTCGACAATGCTCTCACGGGCAACGTTACGGACTTCCTTCACGCCGTTGCTCTACTAACAAACGATTGCCCGCAAAGCGGAACGACCGTGTCGGTAGATGCGAGCAAGGCGAACAGCGTGATCCAGGGCTGCGTACAGCATGATGACCTGTCGTCACCGCAACTCCGCATTGTCAATCCGAAGTCCTTCTTCTTCGAGGTAAAACCTATCTCAGGTGGCGACGGCTATCCGCCCGATACGATGCTCGGTCCCGGCGACGACCTGAAGTTCCAAGCGAGTACATCCGACCCCGCTCCTCTCGTTGTGCAGGCGGAGATTACGCAGAAAGCTGGCCTCTACCTTGTCGTTCATCTGATCATCCAAATGCTGCCGGGCTTGAACGAACTAGGTATCCAGGGGCCGCAGATCGCTTGCATCACAGAGAAGCTCTCTGATGTCTCATACTTCGTTTCTGCTTCGGAGGCACTGCTGGTAGACCATGACGGCGCCGCCGCCGCAGAGCAGCTTGCTCACTTCCTAAATGACGGTGGTGCCGTCCAGCGCTTCATCACGGCTGCAAGCGACTGCAACTATGGTGCGGCTCCGACGTGGAGCGTCGAGGGCATCAAGCAGATCGGCACAGCGACGGCGACGATCATCAGCGCCACAGACTTCGTGGCGAATTACTTACTGAGCTACCACTCCGAGCTGGCGTTCAGTTGGACCCGACCCCCAACGCCTACTTCAACCCCCGCCTCTGAGCAATCAAGAATTCCCCGGCCCGAACAAACTGCCCTTGCAGGATCTCAAGCCGTGCAATCTTTCGCGGAAGAGTTTCTGAAAGCGTGTTGGCAGCTCGATCTCACGCGGTTACAGGATTTCGTGGAGCCCGGAGCTCTAGACGGTTTGCTTTCGACCCCGTGCTCTAACGCAACAATGTGCCCCAACGGCCAGTTCTGCCGCAGCTTCGACATCGCCAACATCACGCCGCTTCAAGGGTCGCCCAGGTGCGAGGATCCGTCACCCGCCGATGTTGCAAACGGATGGGGACGGGCCTGCCACGTTGCGTTTCAGTTTGCTTATCGTGCTGCCGGCAGCACAGCACCCTATGTAGACTATAATTCTTGTTTCACCGTTCAGTGGAAGTCGGAGCGTTACTTGGTTCGTCGTCTATCACAAGTCGAGGAAGATATGTGCAATTGACGAGGAATCAATGTGCGGAGACCACCCGATCCGCCCGCTAGACACGCCCGGCAAATGCTCCGCTACATTCTCGCGTTCGATCAAGGCACGTCCAGCTCCTCTTCGTAGACCAACCTCCCGCAGCGCGAAAATAGCGGCCTGTCCGGTCCCGGGGCGACCAATCCGTAGGCTTCTCAGGCCGCCAACCGAAGCGTCGCCTGATGGTGGCGCGCGTGCGCTGCGATGGAAGGGAAGAGTTGAAGGTTCCTTCGTCTATTGTCCGTCTTGACCCCGTTCTTGTGGTGCACAACTTCAGCCCGCTTCAGTGGACAACCAAGCATCTTCTCCATGACAACGCGATGCTCCTGTCTCCATCGGCCGTCAGCGCACTTGATTCGAACGTAACCCTTCCAGCCGGTTCGTGAGCCGACAGATCGAGTACGACTAACGGCGTTCCCTTTGTGGGCTGCGCTCATCTTCGCCCGTGTCTCTAGTGAATGCGGGTGACCTGGTCGACCTTTGAGAGCTGCGCTAATTCGCGAGCGATGCTCAAGTGTGAGGGGACGACCTTTGAGAGCTGGCATCTTTGTCTTGTACCCCTAGGCTGCCAGCCGGAGGACCGCCAGGTATCGATACTTCTGTCCCCTCCATTGAGGGAGAGGGGTCGGGGGTGAGGGAGCAATCGCCGTCTGCTACCATGGGACGGCCCATGCCCATACGCGCGCTCATCTTCGATTTCGGCGGCGTCATCACCAACATGCGCTGGGACGTCGCGGGACAGCTCGAGCAGAAGCACGGGCTGGAGAAGCGCACGCTCCTCCGGACGCTCTACGAAGCCGACGACTGGCGCTCGATCGAGATCGGCCAGGGCGAGATCGACGTCTGGCGCGAGTCCGCCCACAAGCGCCTCGAGGAGGCGGCCGGCCGGCCGCTGCCGCACCTGCACGAGCAGTGGCGCAACTCTTGGGGGCTAATC
>JBGQHA010000003.1:0-27260 GCA_041497735.1 Dehalococcoidia bacterium
CACTTCGATATCGATAGCGAGGTCTACCTCTTCGAGCTGATCGTCGATGAGCTGTTGCCGTTCGTCAGCCCCGTGCGCCGCGTCGCGCCAGTCTCGCGCTTCCCGCCGGTCGTCCAGGACATCGCGCTTGTGGTGGACAAGCAGGTCACGGCGGACCGCGTGCGATCGATCATCGCGCAGCACGAGCTCGTCGTTGCCGCGCAGGTGTTCGATGTCTACGAGGACGATCGCATCCCGGCGGGCAAGAAGTCGCTGGCGTTCTCGGTCACCTACCAGTCGCCTGAGCGCACGTTGACGGACGAAGACGTCGCGAAGACGCAGCGCGCCATCCTCGGTCGCTTGAAGAACGAAGCCGGCGCAGAGCTACGGGGCTGAAGACAGGGCGGTTCGCGAACCGCCCCTACGTACTTGGCAACATGAAGGCCAGGCTTAAGCCTGGCCTTCTGGTTCGTTTCGTGTAGAGCCGTTACGCTATGCCGAGTGCGGCCTTCGCCTGCGTGGCGACGGCGCCGAACGTGGCAGGATCGCGGACGGCCATGTCGGCCAGGATCTTGCGGTCGACGCTGATGGACGCCTTGTTCAACCCATCGATGAGCTTGCCGTAGGTGAGGCCGTTCTCGCGCGCCGCGGCGTTGATGCGTAGGATCCACAGACGGCGGAACTGGCCCTTGCGGTCGCGCCGGTCGCGATAGGCGTAGCGCAGCGCGTGCAGGACCGATTCGTTCGCGCGGCGGAAGAGCTTCTTCCGCGGCCCGCGATGGCCCTTCGCTAGTGCGATGATCTTCTTGTGGCGCTTTCGTGCGGTGACGCCGCGTTTGACCCTGCTCATTGCTTATCTCCCGTAGGGCAGCAGCCGGCGTAGGCGCTTCCGCACCGTCGGGTTGACCTCTATCATCTCATCGAAGAGACCGGTCGAGCGGTTGTGCTTCTTCCGCCGGAAGTTGTTGACGCCAATCTTCCGGCGCATGAGCTTGCCTTTGCCTGTGATGCTAATGCGCGCCTGCGCGCCCTTGTGCGTTTTCATCTTCGGCACGATGTCATCCCTCCGAAGCAACGGGCGCTTCTTGCGGGCGCGGCGCTTCCTTCTTCGGACGCTGTTGGGCGGTCAGAGGGCCCAGGATCATGTTCATGAAGCGCCCTTCCATCGTTGGCGGCTTCTCGACGTTGGCGATCTGCTCCAAGTGCGTTCGAGCGCGCTCGAGCAGCTGGCGGCCCAGCTCTGGGTGGACGATCTCGCGCCCTCGGAACATCACGGACATCTTCACCTTATCGCCTTCCGAAAGGAACCGTTCCGCTCGCTTCACCTTCATGTCCAGATCGTGATCGCTGATCTTCACCTTGAAGCGCACTTCCCGCAGGTCGATGTGGTGCTGCTGGCGGCTGGTGATCCGCTCCTTCTTCGCCTGGTCGTACATGAACTTGCCGTAGTCCAGGATCCGGCAGACGGGGGGCACCGAGTTCGGCGACACCTCCACCAGGTCCAGGTCGCGTTCGCGCGCCGCCTGGAGCGCCTCGGCGAGAGGAATCACGCCCAGGCGTACGCCATCTTCCCCGATGACCAGGACTTCTCGGGAGCGGATGCGCTCATTCCGCCGAAGTTCGCGTGCTATCCTGGCACCCTCGCGCTGAATCCAAGCAACGGCATATCTATCAGGCCCCTACTATAGCGGAGCCCCGCCGGCCTCGTCAACGTAACGACGGCGCCGGTCTTCTGAGCCTGCACCGCGCTCAGAGCAGCACCAGGAGCGGAGCGCCCTGGTCCACCCGCTGGCCCACTGAGACGTAGACGGCCTTCACCGTCCCTGCGCGACGGACGTGGAGGTCGTTTTGCATCTTCATCGCCTCGATCACAATCACCACCTGCCTCTGCTCGACTTCATCGCCGGGCTGCACGCGCACCTCCTGGATCACGCCGGCCATCGGCGAGGTGAGCACCCACTCGCCCGTGTCCGTCGTCGTCTCCATGTCCGCCGGCCCGCCCGCGCGGCGGCCGCGCGCTGCTCCCGGCGTCGTGATCGCGAACGTTCGCGCGCCGATGACGATGTGGAAGCCCTGCGGACTCTCCTCAGCGAAGACGTTAATCGGACGTTTGTCGAGCAGCACGGAGTAGCGCGCTGTGTCGCCGATGCGCTCGATCTCGATCGGATGCCACTCGTCGCCGAGGCGCACGCGGAGCGCGCCGTCCTGCTCCTCGACCTCGAGCTCGTGCTGCTGGTCGTTGAGGGTTAGCTGGTATGTTGCCATCCGCGCCTCTGCGCCTGCATGCGCCGTTCGCGCTCGCGCTCGCGGCCCGCCGATCGCCAGCCGCTGCCGTTCGCGCCCTGCGACTCGACCGCCATCGGGCGTCGCCGCTTCTGATGAGAGAGCACCGCCGCGATGAGCAATGCGGCCTGCTCGTCGGGGTGGCCGTCCAGCGGCTCCATCGTGAACGACTCCTCGAGGAAGCCCGTGTGGAACTCGCCGGCGCGGAAGCGTTTGTCGTTGAGGAGCTGCAGATGGAACGGAATGTTCGTCTGGATGCCGACGATGACGTACTCGTGCAGCGCGCGCAGCATGCGCTGGATCGCCATGTCTCGTGTCGGGCCCCAGCAGATCACTTTCGCCAGCATCGGGTCGTAGTGGTAGGGGATCTCAACACCGCTGTAGAGGCAGCTATCGACGCGCACGCCCGGGCCCGCGGGCTCCTCCACCCAATCGATGCGCCCCAGCGACGGCAAGAAGTTGTTGTACGGGTCCTCCGCCGAGATCCGGCATTCGATCGCGTGGCCCTTCGGCGCGATGTCCGATTGCGTGTACGAAAGCTTCTCGCCCGCCGCGATGCGGATCTGGTCCGCGACGAGATCGAGGCCGGTGCAGGCCTCGGTGATTGGATGCTCCACCTGCAGCCGCGTGTTCACTTCCAGGAAGTAGAAGTTCTTGTCCTTGTCGAGCAGGAACTCGACTGTGCCCGCGTTGGTGTAGTTCGACGCCTGCGCCGCGGCGACGGCCGCGTCCCACATGCGCTGCCGCAGGTCGGGATCGACCGCAACCGAGGGCGTCTCCTCGACGAGCTTCTGGTGGCGGCGCTGGATCGAGCACTCGCGTTCGCCCAGGGCGACAACGTTGCCGTGGCTGTCGGCGATGATCTGCACCTCGACGTGCCGGACCGGCGACAGGTACTTTTCGACGAAGAGGGCGCCGTTGCCGAACGCCGCCGTCGCCTCGCTCGATGCGACGCGCACGGCGTTTTCGATCTGAGACGGCTCGCTCACGAGGCGGATGCCTTTGCCGCCGCCCCCGGCCGCGGCCTTGATCATCACCGGGAAGCCGATCTCGTTCGCGACGCGAGCGGCCTCCGCGGCGTCGACCTCGTGGTCGGTGCCAGGTACGAGCGGCACGCCGGCACCCCGAACGCACTGCTTCGCCGAGACCTTGTCGCCTAGCAGCCGCATCGCCTCCGGGGACGGGCCGATGAAGACTTTCTTGGCCTTGGCGCAGGCCTCGGCGAACTCCGGGTTCTCGGAGAGGAAGCCGTAGCCGGGGTGCAGCGCCTCGGCCTTGGAGGCCTTCAGCACCTCCATGAGGTTCTTGATGTTCAGATAGCTCTCGCGGGGTGGGCCCGGGCCCAGAAGATACGCCTCGTCCGCGTACCGGACATGGAGCGCGTTGCGATCGACGTCCGAGTACACCGCCACGGTCGCGATGCCCAGCTCGCGACAGGTGCGCATCACCCGAACCGCGATCTCGCCTCTATTTGCGATCAGGATCTTCTTGAACATAACGTCGCGAACGGGACGGTACCACGCTCCTCGAACGAGCGGCAAGGCGTCAGTCCGTCGGCTTCCCTTTCGTGGCGATCTCGTCCTTGAGCCGGTCGATCAGCTGGAAGATCGGCATCGCGCCGAGATCGGAGCCGTCGCGCTGGCGCACGGCGGCCGCACCGGCCTCCTTCTCGCGATCGCCGACGATGAGCATGTACGGGATCTTCTGCAATTGCGCATCGCGGATCTTGGCCTGCATGCGCTCGCCGCGCGCGTCCATCTCCACGCGGAGCCCCTCGGCGCGCAGGTCGTTGACGACCTGGTGCGCGTACTCGATGTGACGGTCGGCGATCGGGATCACGATCGCCTGCACGGGCGCCAGCCAGAGCGGGAACGCGCCGCCGTAGTGCTCGATGAGCACGCCGACGAAGCGTTCGATCGATCCTAGCAGCGCGCGGTGCACCATGAACGGCCGGTGCTCGCGGCCGTCCTCGCCGATGTAGCTCACGTCGAAGCGCTCCGGCAGGTTGAAGTCGAACTGCACCGTCGTGCACTGCCACTCGCGGCCCAGCAGGTCGACCATCTTGACGTCGACCTTCGGGCCGTAGAAGACCGCGCCGCCTTCGTCGATGTCGTACGGCAGCGAACGCTGCTCGACTTCGTCCTTCAGCACCTGCTGCGCCATCTCCCAGTCCTCGCGCGAGCCGGCGTAGTGCTCTGGCGCGGTGGCCAGGTAGACGTGATAGTCCTCGAAGCCGAAAGCCTTGAGGAAGAACATCATGAAGTCCAGCGCCCGGCCGATCTCCTCGCCCACTTGCTCCGGCGTGCAGAAGATGTGCGCGTCGTCCTGGGTGAAGCCGCGCACGCGCAGCAAGCCGTGCAGCACGCCGGAGCGCTCATAGCGGTACACCGTCCCGAGCTCGGCCATGCGGATCGGCAGGTCGCGGTAGGAGCGGGTCTGGCTCTTGAAGATCTGGATGTGAAACGGGCAGTTCATCGGCTTGACGTAGTAGTCCTGCCCGTCGACGTCCATGGGCGAGTACATGTTCTCGGCGTAGAAGTCCAGGTGGCCGCTGGTGCTCCAGAGTGTGCTCTTGCCGATGTGGGGCGAGTAGACGATGTCGTAGCCGCCGCGGAAGTGCTCCTGGCGCCAGAAGTCCTCGATCACAGTGCGCAGGCGGCCACCCTTGGGGTGCCAGTAGACGAGCCCGGGCCCGAACTCCTCGTGGAAGGAGAAGAGATCCAGCTCGCGGCCCAGGCGGCGGTGGTCGCGCTTTGCCATCTCCTCGACGCGCGCGAGGTAGTCGTCCAGCTCTTGCTGCGTCTCGAAGAGGGCGCCGTAGATGCGCTGGAGCATCGGGTTGTGCTCGTCGCCGCGCCAGTACGCGCCGGCGATGCTCATCAGCTTGAACGCGCCGACCTGGCCCGTGCGCTCCACGTGCGGCCCTTCGCAGAGATCGGTGAACTCGCCGTGCTTGTACAGGCTGACCTGCGCGTCTCCGATGCCGTCGATCAGCTCGAGCTTGAACGGCTGCCCGGCGAACCTGCGGCGCGCTTCGTCCTTATCGATCTCGTCGTGTGCGAACTCGTAGTTTGCATCGATCGAGCGGCGCATGCGCTGCTCGATGACGGGCAAGTCATCTTCGGTCAGCGGACGCGGCAGCATGAAGTCGTAGTAGAAGCCGGTATCGATCGGCGGGCCGATGGCGAACTGCGCCCCCGGAAAGATCTCGAGCACGGCTTCGGCCATGATGTGCGCGGCGGAGTGCCGCATGCGAAACACGCGGTCTTCCTTAGACATCTGATCGAGCATGTGTCCCTCCTAATCGCTTCAGCATAAAGCGTGTAATGAGCCATGCTTGCAGACCCAATGCAACGGCTAGACCGGCGAACACCGCCGCGATGTACCAATTGCCGGCTACGATACTCCAGACTAAGAAACCAAACACGAGTAGGCGCGGGACAGTACTACTAATCACCGCACGTATCGCGCGTGCTCGCGGAGGTTTCGGCCTGCCTGACCTCGTAACCTCGCGGGCCATCTCGACTCCTGGCAAGAAGTACCAGCGCAACGCAGTCAACAAGCGCCCCATGGTTCTCCAAACGAAAAGACCTCCCGTCGAGGGACGGGAGGTCTGACTCACGTGGTTCCACCCTCGTTTGGCGCATCACTCCCGCGACGGCCTTCGGCCGTCCGAACAGACCTGAAGGTCTGTCCCTACGAGGTGATACACCCTTCGTTCGGCCGGTAACGGGTGCCTCCGGAGCCGGCTAGTCTTGCCAGGCTCCGCCTGAGGCGGACAGGTGCGCCTGGCCTTCTCGATTCGCCGGCTCAGCTCCGAGGTGGTGGTCGCGGCCGCTGCGATGAGGAGCCTTTCAGCGTTCCGGCTCCGTCTCTGTCACCTGTCGGACCGCGACTCGTCCTCTTCTTCGCTGTTGCGCCGACAATATACCAGCAGCACGATCGGCGGCGCCACGATTCATTGACGCCCTTTCGAGGGCTCTGTTAGCATGACCATGCGCCCGGGGCGGTTAGCTCAGCCCGGTTAGAGCGCTGCGTTGACATCGCAGAGGTCACTGGTTCAAATCCAGTACCGCCCACCATGCGCCGTTCCCGTGGCCTTCTCGTAATGCGGAGCGTCTACGTCTTGCGCAGTTTGCGAAATGGGAAGCGCTACGTCGGATGCACGGGTCAAGCCGTCACCATAAGACTCCGGCAACACAACAGCGGTCGCAGCCGCTGGACTAGCCAAAACGGCCCCTTCGAGCTCCTACATGTGGAGACATTCGCCGAAAAGGGCGAAGCGATGAGGCGCGAGAAGTTCCTGAAAAGTGGCGCCGGCAGACAGGAGCTCAAGGTGCTGCTAAACGACCAGTAGCTGCCTGTTCAAAATCCCACGCCGAAGGCGTGTCCGCCCGTGGCGGAAGTACCGCCCACCATACGGAAGTACCGCCCACCACATCTCCGCTTCCGAGAGCACGGCGTCCGGCCACCGCCGTTCGAGCGCTATACTGAGTCCACGGCGCTTGCAGGAGGCAAAACCACCATGCTATACTCGCGCCGCTTTGGGCCGCTAGCTCAATGGTAGAGCAGCTGACTCTTAATCAGCTGGTTGGAGGTTCGAGTCCTCCGCGGCTCACCAAGCAGTGATCTCGCGTGATGGCTGGGCAGAGGAGCGGCGCAAACCAGTCGCTCCTTGCCGCTATGGGGAAGTGTCGGAATTGGCAGACGAGCATGATTTAGGATCATGTGCCGCAAGGCGTAGGAGTTCGAGTCTCCTCTTCCCCACCAGCCTGACACAGCGATCCACGCATGAAGAGAAGGAATAGCTAGCAGTCACATGGCTCCACTGCTCCAAGTCCGCGACCTGAAGACGTACTTCTTCACGGATGATGGGGTGGTCAAAGCCGTCGACGGCATCTCGTACGACGTCGAGCCGGGCGAAACGCTGGGCCTCGTTGGCGAGAGTGGCTGCGGCAAGAGCGTCAGTGCGCTCTCCGTCCTGCGTCTCATCCCAAGCCCGCCCGGCAAGATCGTTTCTGGCGAAGTCCTCTTCGAAGGCGAAGACCTGCTCAAGCTCGACGAGGACGAGATCCGTCGGGTGCGCGGCAACAAGATCGCGATGGTCTTTCAGGAGCCTATGACCTCGCTCAACCCGGTGCTCAATATCGGCCGCCAGATGACCGAGGCGCTGGAGCTGCACCTGAAGATGGACCACACCAGCGCGCAGCGGCGCGCCGTCCAGCTCCTCGAGATGGTCGGCATCCCGGAGGCGGAGTCGCGCATCAACGACTACCCACATCAGTTCTCCGGCGGCATGCGCCAGCGCGTGATGATCGCGATGGCGCTGTCCTGCAATCCGAAGCTCGTCCTCGCCGACGAGCCGACGACCGCGCTGGATGTGACGATCCAAGCGCAGGTGTTGGAGATCCTCGCGCGCCTCAGCCGCGAGCTGGGCACGGCCGTGATGATCATTACGCACAACCTGGGCGTCGTGGCGCGCTACGCCGACCGGGTGAACGTGATGTACGCAGGCAAGATCGTCGAGTCGGCCGCCGCCAACGAGCTGTACGCCAATCCGCGGCACCCGTACACGGTAGGGCTGCTCAAGTCGGTCCCGCGGCTCGACGAAGCCCGCAAGACGAAGCTTGAAGTGATCGAGGGCGCGCCACCGGATCTCATTCACATGGGAAGTGGCTGTCCGTTCTATGGACGCTGCACGTACCGCATCGACCGCTGTCAGGAAGAGATGCCGCCGCTCATTCCCGTCGGCGAAAAGCACCACGCCGCTTGTTGGGAATGGAAGAAGGTCGCATCGACGCTGAATCCGGCAATGGCCACGTCATGACGACCGAGACGACGACTGGCAACGGAATCGGCGGCATGATCGCCCAGGGCGATGTGCTCATCGACGTCAAGAATCTGCGCGTCTACTTTCCGGTGACGGCGGGTGTCATCTTCCAGCGCAAGATCGCCGACGTGAAGGCCGTCGATGGCGTCAACTTCCAGATCCGGAAGGGCGAGACGCTGGGTCTGGTGGGCGAAAGCGGTTGCGGCAAGTCGACCACCGGCCGCGCCATCCTGCAGCTCTACCGGCCCACCGAAGGCGAGATTAAGTTCGGCGAGACGGAGCTGACCACGCTCAAGGGCGGCGACCTCCGCCGGATGCGCCGCAAGATGCAGATGATCTTCCAGGACCCCTACGCGTCGCTCAACCCGCGCATGTCGGTCGGCGCCATCATCGGCGAGCCGCTGGCCATCCATGGCCTCGCCAAGGGCTCCCGCCACGAGCGCGTCGCGGAGCTGATGCGCATCGTCGGGCTGAACCCGTATTACGCCGGCCGGTACCCGCACGAGTTCTCCGGAGGCCAGCGACAGCGCATCGGCGTCGCCCGAGCGCTTGCCGTCGAGCCGGAGTTTATCGTTTGCGACGAGCCGGTCTCGGCGCTCGACGTTTCGATCCAGGCGCAGATCATCAACCTGCTGGAAGACCTCCAGGACGAGTTCGGCCTGACGTATCTGTTCATCGCGCACGACCTCTCGGTCGTCCGGCACATCAGCGACCGCGTCGCGGTGATGTACCTCGGCAAGGTGATGGAGCTGACCGGCCGCGACGAGCTCTACGAGAACCCGCTCCACCCCTACACGAAGGCGCTGCTCTCCGCCGTACCAGTGCCCGACCCCGAGGTTGAGGCCAAGCGCGAGCGGATCATTCTCGTCGGCGACGTGCCGAGCCCGATGCACCCGCCTTCGGGCTGCGTCTTCCACACGCGCTGCCCGATCGCGATCGACGAGTGCCGCGCCGTCATCCCGGAGTGGCGCGAGATGTCGCCCGACCACTGGGTCGCCTGCCACCGCGTCTAATCGCCAGCAATGGACAACAAGACGGAGGCCAGGCCTAAGCCTGGCCTCCGTGCCATTCGATGTAGTCGGGCGAGCTAGCCCGTACCGGCTTTGGTCATGCCGATGACGTGGCCCTCCGGGTCGGCGAACATCGCGAGCTGCGGGCCGCCGGGTACGTCCATCGGCGGCATCACCGTCTTGCCACCCAGGCTCTCGACCTTCTTCAGGTACTCGTTCAGGTCTTCGACTTCGACGTAGAAGGTGACATGGCTGTCGCCCTGCTGGCCGGCCGAGATGCCGCCGCCGAGGCCGGAGTCGTCTGGGTTGACCATACCGTAGTTCATCGGGTTGTTCGCGTCGATCTTCCAGTCGAACAGCTTGGAGTAGAAGTCTTGGAGCTTCTTGCCGTCCTTGCCAATGACCTCGAAGTGCACAACTTTCTTGCCCATCGTAGAGCTCCTTTCTCGGGTCGTTGTTTGCCGGTCTGCTAAGGGGTACGTCATAGTATAAGGGATTTGTATTACCACAGCGCTCTCCATGCTGACGCTCATCGCTCACGGATGCGGCCCGCGTAATGGACCGCGAACGCATCCGTAACTTCTGTATCATCGCCCACATCGACCACGGTAAGTCCACGCTGGCCGATCGTTTCCTGGAGCTAACCGGCCTCCTGTCCGCCACCCGCGGCGAGAAGGTGGAGCAGGTGCTCGACTCGATGGACCTCGAGCGGGAGAAGGGCGTGACGATCAAAGCCAAGGCCGTCCGCCTGCCGTACCGCGCGGACGACGGCATTGACTACGAGCTGAACCTCATCGATACGCCCGGCCACGTCGACTTCTCCTATGAGGTGTCGCGCGCGCTTGCCGCTTGCGAGGGCGCGATCCTCGTCGTCGACGCGACGCAGGGCATTCAGGCGCAGACGATCGCGAACGTCCACGTCGCGCTGGAGCACGACCTCACCATCGTGCCCGTGATCAACAAGATCGACCTGCAGAGCGCCGACCCGGAGTCTGTGGCGGAGCAGATCCGCGAGGTGATCGGCTTTCGCCGGGACGAGGTGCTCCTGGTGTCGGCGAAGGAAGGCACTGGCTGCCGCGAGGTGCTGGAAGCGATCGTTCAGCGCGTGGGCCCGCCCGGGGGGGACGACAAGGCGCCGCTGCGCGCCCTCGTCTTCGACTCCAAGTACGACGCCTACAAGGGCGTGCTCGCCTACCTTCGGGTTGTCGACGGCTCGGTGGAAGGAGGGCGCACGCTCAAGCTCATGTCCGCGGACCAGGCGATCGAGGCGCTTGAGGTGGGCTATTTCACACCCGATACGGTGCCCGCGCCCCGGCTGACAACGGGCGAGGTGGGCTATGTCGCGACGGGACTCAAGGACGTGCGCCAGGTGCGCGTCGGCGACACGCTCACCGACGATGCCCGCCCCGCACGCGAGCCGCTCGCCGGCTACCGCCAGGCGAAGCCGATGGTCTTCGCCGGCCTCTACCCAACGCAGCCCAACGACTACGGCCCGCTCCGCGAGGCGCTCGAGAAGCTCCAGCTCAACGACGCCGCGCTCGCCTTCGAGCCCGAGTCGAGCGTGGCGCTCGGCCCCGGCTTTCGCTGCGGCTTCCTCGGCCTGCTGCACATGGAGATCGTGCAGGAGCGGCTGGAGCGTGAGTACGATCTCGATCTGCTGATGACGGCGCCCAGCGTCGAATACGAGGTGCGCAAGACGGACGGCACCGAGATCGTGATCGATAACCCCGCCGCCCTGCCGCCGCCCAACGAGGTGGAGGTGATCCGCGAGCCGTGGATGCACATCTCCGTCGTCTGCCCTGACCGCTACATCGGCGTCGTCATGGAGCTCGTGACGGGCCGCCGGGGCGAGTACAAGCGCATGGAGTACCTACAGTCGTCGGCGCCGAGCGAAGGCGGGCATGCGACCGTACGATTGGAGCGCCAGGTGCTGCTCGAGTACCAGATCCCGCTGTCGGAGATACTGATCGACTTCTACGATCAGCTCAAATCGCTGACGCAGGGCTATGCCAGCCTCGACTACTCGTTCTCGCACTACACGCCCGCGAAGCTCGTCAAGCTCGACATCCTAGTGAACGGCCAGCCGGTGGATGCGCTCTCGCTCATCACGCACGGCGTCAAGGCGTCATCGCAGGGGCGTCAGCTGGTGGAGAAGCTGCGCTCACTCATCCCGCGACAGCTCTTCGATGTGCCGATCCAGGCCGCCGTCGGTGGCCGCATCGTGGCGCGCGAGACCGTCCGCGCGATGCGGAAGAACGTCCTCGCCAAGTGCTACGGCGGGGATGTGACGCGAAAGCGCAAGCTCCTCGAGAAGCAGAAGGCAGGCAAGAAGCGCATGAAGCGCGTCGGCAACGTGGAGATTCCCCAGGAAGCCTTCCTCGCCGTCCTGCGGCTAGAGAAATAGCGCTGTAGGCGCGTGTCGATGTGCCCGCCCTTGGGAATGTCGCGCTACCTAGTTAGCGCGCAGCTTTGCGATCGCCGAGGTCACCGCATCCGCCATGGCAGCGTAACCGGCATCGTTCGGGTGGATGCCGTCGGCGAAGATGAAGTCGGGCGTGTGGCCGTGGAACGGGCCGTATACGTCGACGACCGTGACGTCGCTGCGGCCTGCGGCAACTTCGCGCATGACGTCATTGATGCCTTCGGGGAAGGGCGTGTCCGGCAGGCCTTCGATCGAGAGGTCGCCGATCTCGCCGAACTTCGGCACATGGCCGAAGGGGTTGTACAGCGTGAGCAGCACGATGGGGACGGCGGGGTCAGCCGCGGCCAGCCGGTCGAGGATCGTGGTCAAGTTGGGCCGGTAGTGGCCCAGAGTTGTCTGCAAGGGCTGCACGCACTCCGGCTTCTGGAAGCCCGTCTCGACATCCGGACAGATGCCGGTCAGGACGAACGAGCCGTACAGCGCTAGCAGATCGTTGCCGCCGATCTCCAGCGTGACAAGCTGCACGTCGTTGGCCGGATCGGTATCTCCGTCGCGCTGCGTGATCTCGGACAGCGCGCGGTCGAGCGTGCCGTTGCTGAGGAGATCGTCGCTTGTGGCGCCGGGAACGCCGAGGTTCAGTAGCTCGATAGCCGGCCCGAGGCTCTCGTGTACGCGCCCGACGAAGCTCGTCGTTTTCGCATCGGAGGCACCGACTCCGAACGAGAGCGAATCGCCCAGCGCGATGTAGAGGCCGCTATTGCCAATCCGGCCGCCCGTTCCTGCAGGGTGGTCAGATCCCGAACTCGAGCACGTCGCGCCGAGCGCAAACGCCGTTAGGAGCAGGAACAGGACAGGAAGAGCTCGCATCACCCCGTGCGTCCCCGAAGCGCCAGGAGCGTCAGCGTGAGCGTGAACGCCGCCAGCCCGGCGATGCTTCCCAGCGCGCCCGCCATCGATTGCCAGTCCCAGCCGTTCAAAATGAGGTCGCGCATGCCTTGCAGCACGTACGTGACGGGGTTGAGCGTGGCCAGGAATTGCAGCCAGTTTGCAAATACCTCTGTCGGAGCGAGTGCGGGCGAAAGGAATAGCAGCGGGAAGAAGATGAGAAACCCAGCCTGCGCCGCCTGCGCGCTCCCTGTGCGCAAGGCGATCGCCATTCCGATCCCAGAGTAGGCCAAGCCGAAAAACCCCGCAAGGGCGACGATCGCGACGGCGCCGGCCGGACCGGACTTCATGCCGGCCCCTGCGGCCAGCCCTGCCACCACAATGAGCACCGTCAGGACCATCGCGCGCACGCTGTCCGCCGCCAGGCGTCCCAGGACCAGCGAGAGCCTCGGCGCCGGCGTCACCATGAGCTTGTCGAAGTAGCCCCGCTCGATGTCCGCCACGGTGCCGAGTCCGGCGGTGCCCGCCGTCCCCGCCACGGCCTGGAGGATGGCCACCGGCATCTGGAAGCCGACGAAGTTCGACACGCCGAACGCTTTGCTCGCCACGCCGCCGATCGCGCCGACGGTCACAGCGAAGAAGAACATCGGGATGAAGATGTTCGTCAGCTCGACCGCGGGCTGGCGCAGCGACTCGCGCAGCGCGCGCAGCATCAGAAAGTAGGATGGCCTCGCGATGAGAAACATCATGGCTGGCGCGCCGCGCTGGCGTAGGGGAGCGTGTGCGCTTCGGGCGGCTCGATGTGGTGGCCCGTCTTGCGCAAGAACACGTCGTCGAGCGAAGGATGCGCCAGCGTCACTTCGCCGACAGGGACGCCGGCTTCATCGAGCACGCGGACGATGCGGGCGATGGCCCGCCGTCCTTCGCGTACGTAGACGACGATCGAGTCCTCGAGCGCCTTCGCGTCCTCCACGCCTTCCAGCCGCCGGACGGCCTGCTCCGCGCGCGCAAGCTCGCCGCTGTCTCCCTCGATGTGCACCGTGACCACGTCCGATCCGATGCTGGCCTTCAGCTCCGCAGGCGTCCCCCGCGCGACGATGCGCCCGGCGTTCATGATCGCCACGTCGTGCGCGAGCTGGTCCGCTTCCTCCATGTACTGCGTCGTCAGGAAGAACGTCACGCCGTCGCGCTCGTTCAGCTCGCGCACATAGCGCCAGATCGCCGCGCGGCTGATCGGATCGAGGCCCGTCGTCGGCTCGTCCAGGAAGACGATCTTGGGTCCGTGCACCAACGCCGCGGCGAGATCGAGGCGGCGCTTCATGCCGCCCGAGTACGTCTTGATCATCCGGTCCGCATCAGCGGCAAGATCGACGATGTCCAGCAGGCTGCTCGCCCGCCGGGCGGCCTCCTTCTGACCGAGCCCGAAGAGGTGGCCTTGCAGGTGCAGCAGCTCGCGGCCGGTCTGCAGGTCGTCGAGGCCGGCTTCCTGCAGCGCGACACCGATGCGCTTGCGCACCTCGCCTGCCTGCCGCACAACATCGAGCCCGGCGACCGACGCGCTGCCCTTCGTGGGCCGCAGCAGCGTCGTGAGCATGCGGACGGTGGTCGTCTTGCCGGAGCCGTTCGGCCCGAGGAAGCCGAAGATCTGCCCTTCCGGGATGTCCAGATCGATGCCGTCGACGGCTTTGATCTCAGCGGTGAAGTGCTTGACGAGCTGCTGAACGGTGATCGCAGACATGGCGATCCACTGTACCGGAGGGGCGCTCCGGAGTGGTACCGGTCGGCAGCCTGCCGATACTAGACGAGGAGGGCTCCATGAATCGCGCGATGGTTTGGTTCTGCTGGCTATCGGCCGCGGCCTCGTTCGTCCTGGGATCGATCTGGCTGGGCGTGTACGTTGCTGGTCTTGATCCGAACGATTCGCTCTACGGCGAGTCGATCGGGGTTGCCGTGCTGCTCATCGGTGGAGGCACCATCGTGCTCACGATGGCGCTGGCAGGGGCGGCCGTCTTCCTCTCGCCCAATGCCCCTCGCACGCGCGCGGCGTACTTCGCCTTGCTGGCGGTCGTAGCGCTCCTGCTGGGCATACTGCTCGGCCCCAGGGGCATCGTTGGCTTTGGCGCGCTTGCCGGGGCAGTGGGCTGCTTCCTGCTGGCGCGACGCCGGCTAAGCGGGCGCTACCTCAGAGCAGCCGCGACGGGCGGCGCCGTCCTCGCCGGGGCGATGCTTGTCTTCTTGCTCGCCGTGCCGCAGTAGCGGGCGCTCAGCTCCTCCCCTCGAGCAGCGGCTCCACCCACCGCCAGATCAGCTCGAGCACCTTGTCCGCCGCCAGCGTCGCATCGACGACGAGCCATCGATCTGGCTCCTGCGCGGCGAGCGTTCGGTAGCCTTCGCGCACGCGCTCGTGGAACGCCCCGCCCTCGCGGCCGAAGCGGTCGCCCGCCTCCGTCGCTCGCGCCAGACCCCGTGCCGGCGGTAGATCGAGCAGCACCGTGAGGTCGGGCCGCAGTCCGTGCGTCGCGACGGCATTGAGCTGATCGATCACGGCGAGGTCGACGCCGCGGCCGAAACCCTGGTACGCCCGCGTCGAGTCGGCGAAGCGATCGCAGATGACGGCGTCACCGCGCTCCAGGGCCGGCCCGACCACGCTCGCGACGAGCTCCGCGCGCGCAGCGACAAACAGCAGCGTCTCTGTGAGCGGGTCGATCTCAGCGCCGCGCTCGCCCAGGTCGAGCAGGATGTCGCGCAGTCGCTCGCCGAGCGGCGTGCCTCCCGGCTCGCGCGTACGCTTGACTGTCAACCCGCGTTGTTCGAGCCGCTCTGCCAGCGCCTCCAGTTGGTGGGATTTACCGGCGCCTTCGCCGCCCTCCAGCGTAATGAATAGCCCGCGGGCGCTCACTAGTCGTCGAAGGGGGCGCGGCCTGCGCCGCCGCTGTAGATGCGGACGCGCCTGTTCGGCTCGCGGCCCATGCTCTGCGATGACACGCTGTAGCGCTGCGCGAGCTGGTGCTGCAGCTTGCGGATGTATGAGTTCTGCGGTGACAGCTCGACGGCGCCCTCGCCCTGGACGACGCCCAGCGCGGCCGATTCGGCTTCCTCCAACGCCCGCGCGACGGGATCGAAGCCGCGCGAGGACTCCTGCACCGTGAGCAGGCACTGCTCGATCTGCGAGACGGTGTTCGCCTTCAGCACGTAGATGGGCACGCCGCGCGCTTCGGCCTCGCGCAGGGCGGGCAGCTTGCGGCGGTAGTAGTTGCGCAGCGTCATCACGAGGTCTGCGTCATCGAGGTCATCAGCCAGCGTCGAAGCGGAGCCGGTCTGGCGCAGGGCCTGCTCCAGCCGCCTGCGCGAGATGCCGAACGGGTAGATCCGTCTCGGCGGCGCCGACGGCTCGGGGCCGCGTCGCTCGAGCGTGCGCTTCTCCTGTGCGAGCTGCCCGCTCGTGATCGTGCGCACCTCGCCCTCCGCGCCCAGCTCGCGCACCTCCGGCGACTCCTGATAGCCGCGCAGCAGCGCATCGACCGTGCCGGCGACATCGCGGTGCACCGCGACGCGCTCCCAGCTCTGGATCTCGACGAGCACGTCGAAGGTGGGCGGCGCTCGGCGTTCGAGCACGCTCTTCTGCGTCCGGCGGCGCCGCGCCTCTTCGTCGGACAGCGTGACCGATTGGATCCCACCGATCAGGTCCGAGAGCGTTGGGTTCATCATCAGGTTGCGCAGCTCGTTGCCGTGCGCCGTCGCGACGAGCTGCACGCCGCGCTCCGCGATGGTCCTCGCCGCGGTCGCCTCCAGCTCCGTCCCGATCTCATCGATGACGATCACCTCCGGCATGTGGTTCTCCACCGCCTCGATCATCACCGCGTGCTGCAAATTCGGCGTCGGCACCTGCATCCGCCGCGCGCGGCCGATCGCAGGGTGCGGGATGTCGCCGTCGCCCGCGATCTCGTTCGACGTATCGACGATGATCACGCGCTTGTTCAGGTCGTCAGCGAGCACGCGCGCGACCTCGCGCAGCATCGTCGTCTTGCCGACGCCCGGCCGCCCCAGCAGGAGGGTGCTGCGCCCGGTCTTAACCAGGTCTTCGATGATCCGGATCGTTCCGAACACGGCGCGCCCCACGCGGCACGTGAGCCCGACGATGCGCCCGCTCCGGTTGCGCATACACGAGATGCGGTGCAGCGTCCGCTCGATGCCTGCGCGATTGTCGTCGCCGAACTCGCCGATATTGCGCACGACGTACTCGATGTCGTCCTCGCTCACATCGACTTCGCTCAGCGTCTCCTCACGCGCGGGAAAGCGCGCCTCCGGCGGCCGTCCCAGATCGAGTACCACCTCGAGCAGCTCGCTGGCGTCCTCGATCTCGCGCAACGGCTGAACGACCTGCGGCGGCAGCGCGTTCAGCATCGCGTCCAGGTCGTCGGTGATCAGCTTCTGATAGCTCAGGGCGCTCTCCTCAGGCCGGCACCGATGGCACGGCAGCCGCCGGCGCCAGCTCCGGCACCTCGACCGGCTTGCTCGTCCGCCTCGCCAGCACCGCGAACGTTTCCCGCTCAGTGAACCCGCGCTCCTCCAGCCGCCCGCGCAGGCCCGGGGCGTATTCCGGCACCAGCGTCAGCAGCGATGACTGTTCGCTCAATCGCGCAAGAGCCGCGGCGAGCAGTCCGTCCAGGATTTCGATCTGGTCCGACAGTATTTCGAAGCGGCCGGTCTCCCCCTCTGTGGCGATGCGCAGCCAGCCGCCGATGTTCCCATCGCTCTCGACAACCCACTGGCGCGCGCGCCCCGGCGCGATGCGCTCGCGCGACGCCACCCACTCCCGGAACGTCGACGCCTCGATGCGCCGCACCGGCGCAGGTGCGCAGCGGTTGTACTGCCGGAACAACCCGTACGCATCGGCCCGCGTCCAGCGGCGCAGCACGGGCATGTCATCCGCCGCAGCGCGCGTCAGCGGCCCGTGGGCACCCATCAGCCATTCGTTCTGATAGCGGAAGAAGCCTGTGCTGGAGGCGATGCGCACGACCTCGCTCGTCTCGGGCACGCGCAGGAAGAGCTTTTCGGCGCCGGCGCGCCCCGCGTCCTCCACGACGCGATCGAGCAGGCTCATGAGCACACCATCGTCATCGTCGGTGTGGATCAGGCAGTCCATCTCCCACGCTGCCTTCGTTCCCCGCCGACGCGCCGACGCCAGACCGCGCAGGGTGGTGCCTTTGACGCTGATCCAGGTGTGCCGTCCGGTCGCGAACGAGAACCACTGCTCGATCGCTGTCTCCAGCGGATGGGGCGAGGTTTGCGTGCCGATCCGGTCGCGCGTGATCGCCTCGTTGGGGCGCACATGGCCGTCGTAGGCGGCCAGCGCTACCAGATCCGTTGGGCGTACGGTGCGCACACGTGCCATCGTGATGCCTATCCTGTCTCGACCGCCGAGCGCGTGGGCGCTCGCTCGTCCTCGGCTATGGTGAGAAAGTACTTGTGGAACCGAGTGTCCGCCGTGAGCTCCGGATGAAACGCCGTGGCCAGCAGCCGGCCCTGGCGCGCCGCCACGATCGTGCCGTCTTCCAGCTGCGCAAGCGCTTCCGCCTTCGGGCCGACGGCGACGATCTTCGGCGCGCGAATGAACACCGCAGGGTAGGGGGCCTCACCCAGGGCAGGGACGTCGATCTCCGCCTCGAAGCTGTCTACCTGCCGCCCGAACGCGTTGCGCTCCACGGCAATGTCCATCAGCCGCAGCCCGTCGCGGTCGAGGTCGTTCGTGCGTTCCGCGAGCAAGATCGCGCCGGCGCAGGTGCCCCAGACGGCCATGCCTGCGCGCGCGCGAGCGCGGATCGGTTCCAGCAGGTTCCAGCGCTCCAGCAGGCGGCTGATCGTCGTGCTCTCGCCGCCCGGGATGATCAGCGCGTCGATTTCATCGAGCTGGCCCGGCAGCCGGACCTCGATCGCCTCGGCGCCGAGCCGGCGCAGCACAGCGATATGCTCCGCAAAGTCCCCCTGCAGAGCGAGGACGCCGATTCTCATCTCTTAGGCATTGTAGCGAAACGGCGGCTTCGGGCTGGCGGGAGCGTCTCGGGTTAGTCTTCGATCCTCCCGCCCCGCACGAGGCTGTCCAATTCTTCCTGGGTCAGTCCGGCCTGTCTGAGTATGGAGGACAACGTTCCCGCATTGATTGGGCCACGGACGCGCGGCACGGTAACCAAGCGCGTTACGCCGCGGAAATCACCACGGAGCGGGATATGACTACCGCGCTGCCGCGTAAGCTCAAATCCGAGACGGCCCAATGCACGGACGACCTCATCGGTTGAGTATCGCCGGGGTGCGTATCTTCAATTCTCGGACAACCGGTTCGGAACCGACCGGGATCAGAGCCTCTTCGAGTTGCTCCGGCGTCATATCCTCAATGTGAAGTTCCACCGCCTCTTTGATCATCTCCAAGGCGTGCTGTTCGCTGTCACCTTGTGAGGCAACATCGTATTCCAAGCACCAGGCGACCCGCTGGTTGCTCTCTTTGTCTTCGTACAGGACGATGTGGACGTTTTGCTCAGCCATCGACTTACCAGCCGCGCTGCGCCAGCAGCTCCTCCTTCGGGATGGCGCTCAGCTCCAGTCCGCGCATCGCCGCGCCCAGACCGCGCGATATCTGCGCGAGGATCGCGGGGTCCTGGTAGTGCGTGACGGCCTGCACGATGGCGCGCGCCATCCGCGCCGGGTCCTCCGACTTGAAGATGCCCGATCCCACGAACACGCCGTCCGCGCCGAGCTGCATCATCAGTGCGGCATCGGCCGGTGTTGCCACGCCGCCCGCCGCGAAGTTCACGACCGGCAGCCGGCCCAGTTCGCGCGTTTCGCGCAGGAGCTCGTACGGCGCGCCCAGGTTCTTCGCTTCCGCCATCAGCTCGTCATCCGGCATGTTCTGCAGCCGGCGGATGCCGTCCCAGACCGCGCGCATGTGGCGCACCGCCTCGACGATGTTGCCCGTGCCAGCCTCGCCCTTCGTACGCATCATCGCGGCTCCCTCGCCGATGCGGCGCAGCGCTTCGCCCAGCTCGCGGGCGCCGCAGACGAACGGCACCTTGAAGATATGCTTGTTCACGTGATGATGCTCGTCCGCCGGCGTCAGCACCTCCGACTCATCGACGTAGTCGACGCCGAGCTCCTGCAGCACCTGCGCCTCGACGAAGTGGCCGATGCGGCACTTGGCCATCACCGGAACCGTCACGGACTCGATGATCCGCACGATGATCTCCGGATCGGACATCCTGGCCACGCCGCCCGCGGCTCGGATATCGGCAGGCACGCGCTCCAGCGCCATCACCGCGCACGCGCCGGCCTCCTCGGCGATCTTCGCGTGCTCCGGCGTGACGACATCCATGATCACGCCGCCTTTCAGCATCTGGGCATGGCCCGTCTTGACCGTCCAGGTGCCCGTTTCGCCGTGTGGGGATGAGCCGTTTCCCTCTCGTCGCGCCATGGTTAACTCCTGTCTCCGTAGAACGGATGCACTTCGATTCATTCTATCCGGCTCCAGATAGGCCTACAAGCGAAGCCCTCCGCTTGCCCGTGTCTCTGGCCATGCCTATAATGCCCTTTGTTCTTGAGCGGTATGCTGGTTTTGCGAGGTCCGGGGTCTTTTGCCTTCCACTGAATCGACGACGCGTCTGCGCTCTATCGTCGTTCCGGTGGACGGCTCCCACGCCAGCATCCAGGCTATCGGCCTCGCGTGCGATATCGCCCGCAAGAACAAAGGGCGTGTCTACGCCGTCCACGTCATCGAGGTAAAGCGAACCCTCGCCCTCGACGCCACTCTACAGCCTGAGGAGGAAGCCGGCGAGGAGATCCTCGCCGAGGTCGAGAAGATCGCCCACAAACAGGGTTTCGACATCGAAAGCGAGATCCTGCACGCGCGCGAGGCCGGCCCGGCTCTCGTCGACGACGCCATCGAGCGCCAGGCCGACCTGATCATCCTTGGGATGGCCTACCAGCAGGTCTTCGGCGACTTCGAGCTCGGCCGCGTGGCCCAGTACGTCCTGCGCGCCGCCCCGTGCGAAGTCTGGCTCTGCCGGCACCCCATCGAGGAGTAACGATGCACGTCATCATCATGGGCTGCGGACGGGTTGGTTCCGAGCTTGCGGTACAGTTGGAGCAGGCCGGCCACGACGTCACCATCCTCGACACCAACTCCTACCAGTTCACGCGCTTCCTCCCTGAGAAGTTCCGCGGCCGCAAGATCGTCGGCAACGCCATCGACCAGGACGTGCTGCGGAAGGCGGGCATCGAGCACGCCGATGGCTTTATCGCAGCGACGGCTGGAGACAACCGCAACGCGATGGCGTCACAGATTGCACAGCACATCTTTGGTGTGCCGCGTGTCGTCTGCCGCATCTACGATCCGATCCGCGAGGAGATGTACCGGAAGCTGGGCTTGCGCACGACCTCGCCGACGCTTGTCGGCGCGCGGCTCCTGCGCGAGGCGCTGGAGGCGGACGGTGCGCAGCCGAGCGCCGCTTCGTAGCCTATGTATGTCGTGATCATCGGCGGCGGAAAGGTCGGCTTCTACCTGGCGAAGGAGCTCGCCGAGTCTAATCACGAAGTCCTCGTCATCGAGCGCAATGCCGCCAAGGTCGCGGAGATCGAAGAGGTCCTTGGTGAGCTCGTCATGCGCGGTGACGGCTGCGAAGCGGCCATCCAGGAACAGGCCGGCGTTCGTCGCGCCGATCTGGTGCTCGCTGTGACCGGTGAGGACGAAGACAACCTCGTCGCCTGCCAGGTGGCGCGTCACATCTTCAACGTCGAGCGCATTGTTGCGCGCATCAACAACCCGAAGAACGAGCTCATCTTCCGCAAACTGGGATTCGAGTCGACCGTCAGCGCGACGTCCGCGATCATGTCCCACATCGAGCAGGAGCTGCCGATTCACCCGCTGATCTCGTTGCTCACGCTGCGGCGCGGCTTTCAGGTCGTCGAGGTGCGCGTCCCCGGCGAGTCGGGCATCATCGGCCGGCCGCTGCGTGACGTGCTGCTGCCGCACCAGTCGATCATCTGGGGCATCGTAGACAACGAAGGCAATCCGAAGGCGCCCACCCCTGACACGATCCTGCACGCTGGCGACGAAGTTGTCGCCGTCACGCTGCAGGAGAGCGTCGAGGCGCTCCGCTCCGCGCTCACCGCGCCGCCACCGGAGCGGAGCTTCTAAACGCGCATGGCCACCGTGGCCTACCTCGGCCCTCCCGGTACCTTCACCGAGGAGGCAGCGCTACGCTACCGCGCCGGCGCCACGCTGCTACCGTACCCGACCGAGAGCGCCGTCGCCGCGGCCGTCGAGGCCGGCGATGCCGGCGAAGGCGTGCTCGCGATCGAGAACAGCATCGAGGGGCCGGTGACGCGCACCGTCGACGCGCTCGTGCACGACTCCCAGCTCTCGATCAGGGCCGAGATCGTCCTCGCTATCGAGCACTGCCTGATCGCGCGGGCGGGCACGAAAGTCGACAGCATCGACGCGATATACGCGCACACGCAGGCGCTCAATCAGTGCCGCAAGTACATCGAGCGCCGTTTCCCGAAGGCCCGCCAGGTCGCTGCCCTATCGAACGCCGCCGCGGTCGAAGAGGTCATGGGTGTGCCGGGGGGCGCTGCCATCGCGGGCGCGCGCGCAGCTCATCTCTACGGCGCCGAAGTGCTCGAGCGCGGCATTGGCGATGCGCCCAACAACAAGACCCGATTCGTGGTCATCGGCCGGAATGACAGCGCGCCGACCGGTCACGACAAAACTTCGATCGCGTTCACCGTCGCGCACGATCGCCCAGGCACGCTGATCGAAGTGCTCCAGGTGTTCAGCGCCCGCTCGATCAATCTGACGAAGATCGAGTCACGCCCGTCGCGTGAAGAGCTGGGCATCTACATCTTCCTCGTCGATCTCGAAGGCCACCGCTCCGATCCGCCTGTGGCCGGAGCTCTCCGCGCGGTCGAAGAGAAGGCGTTCTTCTTCCGCGTCCTGGGCTCCTATCCCCGCAGCGACGATGCCCGAGATCCCTGACCTGGAGGCGATCCGTGGCTTTCTCAATGAGCGCCTGCCCGGCGTGCGCATCGAGCGCGCCGAGGCCCTCATTCCCGTTGTCTTCCGTGTGCCGAAGGACGAGTTCGCTCACGTCCTCGAAGGCAACTCCTTCGGCGAGACGGCGCGGCGCGGCAAGTTCCTGCTCTTCGGCCTGAAGAGTGGCCACGTGCTCGTGATCAACGCGATGCTGACCGGACGCTTTCAGTACGTGCAGCCGGAGCAGAAGCGCAAGGCGCGCACGTGCATGGCGCTGGGGCTGAAGAACGGCTGGGAGCTGCGCTACAGCGACGAGCGTGTAATGGGCAAGGTCTACCTAGTATCGGCGGAGCGGCTGATGGACGTGCCGCAGTTCAAGGAGATGGGCCCGGATGCGCTCGAGGTGTCGCCGGAGCAGTTCGCCCTACGCATTCGAAAGTTCACAGGACAGATCAAGAACATCCTCGTGAACGTCAAGTTCATTGCGGGTATCGGCAACGCCTACGCGGATGAGATCCTCTTCGCGGCGAAGATCCATCCCTACCGCAAGCGAACGACGCTCCAGGATGCCGATATCGAACGGCTCTATACCGCGATGCACAAGGTCTTCGATTGGGCGACGCCGCTCGTCGCGGCGCAGATGCGGGACGAGCTGAACTACGAGGAACGTCGCGACTTTCTCAAGATTCACCGCAGGGGCGGCGATCAGTGTCCGGTTTGTGGCACGCGGATCTCAGAGATTACGGCCGGACAACGAATAACGAATTTCTGCCGTAACTGTCAGCCCAGCTGACGGCTGGGCTGGGTCTCAAGATGCAGCCACACACGGCCTAAGCGGCGCGCTCGATCCTGTCGCTCCCGCGCCAGCGGCCCACGATCGCATCCAGCTCGGAGATCCACGACGCCAGCTCGTCGAGCTGGGGCGCCATGCCGGTGAGCAGTTGCTCGGCGTCCATCGCGACGCGTTGGATCTGGCCGAGCTGCAATCGAACGTCCTGCAGCTTCTGCATCATGTCGAGCGCCTCGCTCCTGCCCCGGGGCCCGGACACGACTTGGCGCGGCTGGTCAGCGATCCGCGTGTGCTCGCTTGTTCGTGGCTCCACTGGGTCCTCCTCGCGTTTGACGAGATGGGCGGGCTCGCGTGGTTGCCGCTCCTCTTCGTACTCTTCTGGCATTCCGATTTTCACGGTCGGCCGCTCGACTACCGGCGGCTCGATGATGATGGCGATCGGCTCGTCTTCCGCCGGCTCCTCGACCGGCTGGCGCCGTCCGTTTCGTTCTGCTTTATCCGGCGCGGCGAAACCCTGCAAGCCGAACGTGGAACGCGCGCGCAGCTCCTCACGCCGCCGGTCGAAGTTCGGCCCGGCCGGCTCGGGGCTATTGGACCGTGCTGGTTGTTCTCGCGGTGTTGGCACTGGAGTCTCCCTTTCTTCCTGCGTCCGTCCTTTGCGTCGAGTTCTCCCCTCAGCGCCGGACAGCTGAAACGCTGCGACAGCCTCTTCTCCGCCTCGAAACGCCGGCATGCTCGTGTTCAGCGTCTCGAGGCAGGTCTGTAGGTCGCCGGCCGAGAGCTTGAAGCTGCCCGGCCGGCGGCGGAAGTGATAGTCGCACAGCTCCTGCCCCTGCTCGGACCAGAGCAAGGGGACGACCTCGTCCGCCTGCTCCGATTCCGCTTCGCTCATGAGCTGCTGGATCACCTGCAGGGGCCGTTCGTGGCGCTCTGCGGTCTGGCCGTCAAACGCGACGGTGATGTTGGCGACGATCGTCGCTTTGTTCTCAGAAGCCTGCCAGCCGGCCGCGATCTCCTCGCAGAGCTGAAACGCGGGCCAGAGCCAGTCCTCGTTCTTGAGGAGATAGGTGACCCAGACGTCGACCGTCGCACCCTTGCCGCGCCCGTGGCCGTCCGCCAGGTCGTGGAAGAAGAGGCCGAGCGACACCGTCGCTTGCTCTTTCGGGTCGAGCGCCGCCATCTCGCCCAGCCGCCGAGCAAAGCCGATACGCCGCCGTGCGCGCCCGAAGCGCGCGGGGTCGGCGCGTTCCAACGCCTTCAGCGTCTGCTCGACCCAGGTGTGGTTACGCCCCGGCGTGCGTCGCAGCCGCGCGAGTTGGCCGGCCAGCGTCGGGATGAGCTGCTGGATAACAAAGCTGGAGGATGCCATCAGTTGTATTCCAGGTTATGGTCGGCCAAATGGGGAGAAACCTGATGCGCCCAAGAAAAACGCCCCCGTTTCGGGGGCCGTTCGGCTCATGGAATGTGAGGCCGGGCTTCGGGTTGGCTACGAGTAGTAGCCTTCGGGGTCTTCCCACCCTGGGAGGAACTTCCGCCAGCTCTCCTGCCCGTTCAGATGCCGGTAGACCACGTAGTAGCTGTTTACCCGCGGCGCGAAGGGCTCATGGAGCAGCTTCATCCTGGCCTCGTCCGGCGTTCGGCCCGCCTTTCGGTGATTGCAGGTCTTGCACGCCGAGGTCAGGTTCCCCCAGTCATGCCGCCCGCCTCGGTGGCGAGGCAGGATGTGGTCCAGCGTCAGGTCGCGGGTCTGCTTGCCGCAATACTGGCAGGTGTACTTATCGCGTTGGAAGATCTCCCGCCTGGAGAGCCGCATCTTGGGCCGCGGACGCCGGATCAGGTAGATCATGCGGATCACCGAGGGTAGGTGGAATACCCGGCTGGGCGTCCGGATGCCACCCTCGCCGTGCTCCAGCACCTCCGCCTTTCCCCGGTCGACGAGCACGAAGGCGCGGCGAGCGTTGCAGACGTTGAGCGGTTGATAGTTCTGGTTCAGGACCAGAACGGCCACGTTTCCCATCTCACTCCACCTTGACAGGTTCTGGAAATCATAGCAAAACGCCTCGCCGTCCGGCAACGGGACTCATATCTGCAACACCGCCATCTGAGATAGGATGGGCTGGCGTCCGGCCGGCTGTATTCCGAAGGCTGCCTGCGATGAATGTCATCAGTGTGGAGAAGATCCCCAGCGATCGCTGCGACGTGATCGCCGTGGGAAGCGGCGTGGCCGGGCTCTCCGCCGCCCTCAGCGCTGTCGAACGGAACGCTCGCGTTCTTCTGCTGGAGAAGGCACCGCCAGAGCAGCGAGGCGGCAACACGCGCTTCGCGGACGCGCAGATCCGCTTTCCCCACGCAGCCGACGAGTACGGCGCCCGTACGTACACGCCGGAGGAGTTCCGCGATGACCTGATGCGCCTGTCGCGCGGCCGGGCCAACGCGGAGTTGATCGATGTGCTGGTGCGCGATGCCGCGGACACCGTCGAGTGGCTGTCCGCACTGGGAGTCGAGTGGGAGGCCGGGTATCCGCACACGGCGGGCTACCGGCGGGCGCCGCAGCGCGGCGGCCAGGGCCTTGTCGATACGCTGCTGCGCCGGTTCGAGGCGCGAGGCGGCGCCGTCGTCTTCGAGACGGCAGCGCAGCAGCTCCTGATCGATGAACAGCGGCATGTCGGTGGCGTGCGCTGTGTCTCGCCGGACGGGCTCGTCGATCTGCACGCGACGGGAGGCGTCGTGCTCGCGACGGGTGGCTTCCAGGCCAACGTGCAGATGCGCGTTGCGCACCTCGGCCGCTACGCCGACGCGATGATCTTGCGCGGATCGCGTCACGACACCGGCGACGGGATCCGAATGGCGCTCGACATCGGCGCGCAGGCGGCCGGGCAGTGGGGCGACTACCACTCGGCCGTGATCGATGCCCGCTCGCCGAAGACGGAGTGCGGCGTCACGGCGCTCTACAACTTCCAGCTCGGCATCATCGTCGACAGCCACGGCCACCGCTTCCTGGATGAGGGCGAGGACTTCCGCGACAACACGTACGTCAAGTTCGGCAAGGCGATCATCGAGCAGGCCGGCGGCGTCGCCTTCTGCGTCTTCGACCAGTGGGCGGTGCAGCGCGAGGAGTTCGCGCGCGCCTGGCGCCCCGTCGGGCCGCCGATCGAGGCCGCAACGCTGCCCGAGCTCGCGATCGCGCTCGGCATCCCGCCGGACGCGTTCGAGCGCACCGTCGCCGAGTTCAACGCCGCTGTCCAGCGGGGCGAATTGGACCTCGACCGGCTCGACGGCAAGGGCACGCGCGGCGTCGAGCCGCCGAAGAGCAACTGGGCCATGCCGATCGAGCAAGCGCCGTTCGTGGCGGTGCCGGTAACGGGCGGCATCACGTTTACCTTCGGCGGGCTCAAGGTCGATGGCACCGCGCGCGTGATCGATACCGCCGGCCGCGTGATCGATGGCCTGTACGCCGCCGGCGAGCTGATGGGCGAGGTCTTCTACTACAACTACCCCGGCGCGACCTCCGTGATCCGCGGCGCGGTGTTCGGCCGCATCGCCGGCCGCCATGCGGCGCAACGGGCGAAACAAACGTAGGGGCGGTTCGCGAACCGCCCCTACGTTGGATGCGTCATCCTTCGCCCGGACGGACCTGAATGTCCGTCCCTACGGCCCGTTGTCGTTACGCGGTCGCCGCCACGGGCTCCTGCACCTTCTCGAAGGTGTAGCCGGCCTCCTTGCCGTAGTCGACGCGCACGCGCTCGCCCTCCGAGAACTCGCCGGCGAGGATGCGCCGCGCCAGCCCGTTCTCGACCTCGCGTTCGACCGTGCGACGCAGCGGCCGCGCGCCGTACACGGGGTCGTACCCCTGCTCGACGAGCGCCTTCTTCGCCGCCTCCGTCACCTCGATGGTGATCTGGCGGTCGCTCAGCCGCTCCTCGACCTCCTTGAGCATCAGCTCCACGATCTGGTCCAGCTCCTTCTGCGTGAGCGGCTCGAAGACGATGATCTCGTCCACGCGGTTGAGGAACTCCGGCCGGAAGAACCGGCGCAGCGCC
>JBGQHA010000004.1:0-23436 GCA_041497735.1 Dehalococcoidia bacterium
ACTGGGATGAGGTACTCACTGATCAGCTGCCGGAGGCCAAACTGGTCCTCCAGCATGCCCCAGACGCCCCCGCGTGTAGCCCCGGTCCTTTCGGCTGGTGCCTGACTCATCTGCCCTCTCCTTCGTTGCTCGGCCCGCTGACCAGCGTTGGGGACCCGCTTCGGCCATCCGTCAACGTGCTAGTTCAACCAGGTTTGGAAACACATGGAGCGTGGGTTCGCCAAGAGACAGCCCTATCCTATCACGAAGGGTTCCCTCTGACAATTCGCCATAACCTGGCTTCGGTCTGTACTGCCTTCACGGTACCCAGGTGAGTTATAGCGCTAGGCTCTCCTTTCGCTTAGCCGCCGCCGGCGCCGGAGGTCATGTCGCGCTTACGGAAGACCAAGAAGGTGATCGCCAGGAAGATCAGACAGTAGACTGCGATGACGAGGGCGCCCATCCACGCGCTCGGTAGCCTGGCTGCATCCGGGATGTCCCGCAGCGCCATGCTATTGTACTTCGCGCTGCCGATCGCGTTCGCCGCGAGCACGGCCGACACGTTGTACCCGAGGGTGAACGAGCGAATCGTCGGCGCGGCGCCACTCAGGCCGATCAGGATAGCGATGATGATCGATTCGATGATCATGTACAGGACGATGCCGGCGATGCCCAACGTCGTCGAGCGGCCGATGACAGCGAGCAGGAAGGCGAGTAACGCGTACGGCAGGATGCAGTAGCCGGCGCGCACGATCATGAAGATCGCCTCTGGCGCGGAAGGACCGCCCGGCGCGTGGAACGTGATCGACTTGCCCGCCGTCGAGGTGGCAAGCAGGGCGAATAGCAGCCCAACCGCGAGCGCCGCGAGCAGGCTCAGCGTCGCAACGATGCTGATGCCGCCGAGCTTGACCAGCAGGTACTGGCTGCGCGTCTGCCCACGCACGATGGCCTGGCGCACAGTGCCCCAGCTGTACTCCGTCGCCACCATGGATGCGGTGAGGATACCGGTAACGAGCGAGCCCCAGAACTGGCCGCTGTCGAGCAGCGCAGGCAGCGCGTACGGCAGCACGAATGTGTGCAACGCCTGGGATTGCAGCTCGAACTCGTGGCCGGAGCCCTTCCATGTGGCGTAGCCGCCCAGCCACACGTGGATCGCCGCCCCGCCGAACATCGTGAGTATCAGCACGTAGGGAAGCCAGCGCTTGCGCACCTTCAGAAGCTCTGCGGACAGCAGCCTAAACGTCATGGTCCGCGCCCGTCACTTCAAGGAAGAAGTCCTCGAGGCTGCCCTCGCGAGACCGCAGCTCCGCTAGATAGATCTGCTGCTCGGCGAGCGCCTTGCTCAGATCGGCAGCGCGATCGCGCGGCGCCTGCACGACGAGGCGATCGCCGTCGCAATTGACGCCCTTCACCCACTCGATCCGAGAAAGCACATCGATCGCCTTCGCGATGTCGGTTGGGATGAGCTCCAACGCGTCGCCGCCACGGACCAGCGCCGCGACCGGCCCCTGCGTGAGCAGGCGGCCTCGTTTGACGATGCCGACGTCGTCGCACATCAGCTCCACCTCGCCGAGGAGATGGCTGGAGACGAAGACGGTCTTGCCCTGGCGCGCGAGATCACGGATGAGATCACGGAACTCGCGGATGCCGGCCGGGTCGAGGCCGTTCGTCGGCTCGTCCAGCACGAGCAGCTCCGGGTCGTGCAGGAGCGCCGCAGCAAGACCGAGTCGCTGTTTCATGCCCTGCGAGTAGGTGTTGACCTTGTCGCCGGCGCGGCCGCGCAGGCCCACAAGCTCGAGGACCTCTTCGATGCGCTGTTCAGCGACACCCCCTGAGACGGCGGCCCAGACGCGCAAGTTGTCGCGCGCGGAGAGGAGCGGGTAGTAGGCTTGCCCCTCCAGCACGGCGCCCGTTCGGTGCAGCGCCTGCGGCAAGTGTGTGCGGCCGTCCAGGCCGAGGATCTCGACGTGGCCCTCCGTCGCGGCGATGAGGCCGAGCATGACGGCGATGGTTGTCGTCTTGCCGGCGCCGTTCGGGCCGAGGAAGCCGTACACGCGGCCCCGCTGTACCTCGAGGTCGAGCGCCTGTACGGCTGCGAACTTGCCATAGCGTTTCGTGAGGCCGACCGTCCGCAGGACGACGTCGGCTGTCGGCGACGCGACCATGTGTCAGGAAGCAGCGACGCCGGCCGGTTGACTCGCTTGGGCCAGCGTTTCTTGGAAGAACTCGGTGACGCGATGCTCGTATTCCGCTGGCGCCGTCTGCCAGCCGCGCGCGTGGTCAGCGCCTTCGATGAGCCAGAAGCGCTTGGGCTCGCGCGCGGCCGCGAAGACGCGCTCCGTCTCATCGTGGCCGATGACGGCGTCACGGCCGCAGGCGATGATGAAGATCGGCCGCGGGCTGATCTCCGCGACGCAGTCGGTGGCGTCGATGTCGTCGAGCGGCGCGCCGACGCGCAGCCGGAAGATCCAGCGCGCGAGGTCAGCGACTGGGAAGCTGGGCAGGTGGAAGTAGTGGCGCAGCGCGCGCGTCATGATCGCGCGATAGCTGGCGTATGGCGCTTCCACAATGATGGCGCGCACGCGCTCGTCGTGCGCGGCGGTCAGGATCGCGAGCACGCCACCCATCGACATGCCGAAGACGCCGACGCGCGCCGCATCGACCTCTGGGCGCGCGCAGAGCGCATCGAGCGCGCCCAGGAGGTCGTCACGCTCGCGGACGCACATCGTGATCGCTTTGCCGTCGCTCTCGCCGCGATGGCGATAGTCGAACATGAGCACGGCGAAGCCCGCGCGATGCAGGAAACTCGCGTGCGGCAGCAGCTCGCAGCGGCTGCGCGCCCAGCCATGGGAGAGGACGATGCCCGGCGCGGGACGCGAGCCATCCGGCGCGGGAATGAACCAGCCGGCGAGCCGTGTACCGTCGCGGCTGGGGAATACCAGGGGCTCAGCGGGAAGCGGCATGTTGTCGAGGCTGTTGTCCTCGACGCGCGGTTTCGGGTGGAGGACCTGTTCGGAGAGGAACCAGGCGATCGCGAGCGGGACGCCGGTGAGCGCGGAGGCGATGAGCGCGAGGCGGCGGAGCATGAGCGTGTGAGCGCTGAATGTTGCGCTGTTGCCACCCATGCTACCCTGAAGCGATGTCGCAGGACAAGGAACGGACCTCTTCGCCTGCGCCCAACTCTCACACTCGCAACCTGATCCAGATCGGCATCGCGGTCGCGCTCGCGCTGCCGGCGCCCGTGATCCGCACGCTGGAAGTGACCGGCATGGTCGATCTGGGGTTGCCGAGTCTCGCCGAGTCGGCGCTGTTCGGCGTGGCGATCTTCGCGTCCGCAACGCTGCTCGTGTGGGCGTCGGAGGTGGCGGAGCAGATGATCTCGGCGATGCTGGCGCTGACGTTGCTCGCAATCGTCGCTGTGTTGCCCGAGTATGCTGTCGATCTGTACTTCGCGGTAACGGCGCATGGGACGCCGGAGCACGCGCACTTCGCGCTGGCGAACATGACGGGCGCGAACCGGCTGCTGGTGGGCTTCGCCTGGCCCGTTGTGTTCTTCATCTTCTGGTACCGCCAGCGGCAGCCCGAATTGAAGGTGGGCGATCAGAATGCGCTGGGGCTGGTCTTTCTGGCCGCCGCGACGCTCTACAACTTCAGCATTCCATTGCGCCGGAACCTCAACCTCATCGATGGCGCCGTGCTGATCACGCTCTTCCTGGCGTACCTGCTGATTTCTACGCGCTCGCCTCCGATGGAGGAACAGGAGCTGGTCGGGCCGGCGCGCAGCATCGGGGCGCTTTCGGTTCGCTGGCGCTGGGCTGCGGTGATCGGCTTGTTCGTCTTCGCGGCTGGGACCGTGCTCGCCGCTGCGGAGCCGTTTGCCGAGGGGTTGGTTCATACGGGCCAGTCATTCGGCATCAACAAGTTCCTCCTGGTCCAGTGGGTCGCGCCGGTCGCCTCCGAAGCGCCGGAGTTCATCCTCGCCGCCATGCTCGCGCTGCGCGGGAGGGCGCAGGCCGGGCTGACGCTGCTGGTGTCATCTGAGGTGAACCAGTGGACGTTCCTCGTCGGCTCCCTGCCCATCGCCTATAGCGCGGCCGGCAGAACGCTTTCGCCGCTGCCTATGGACGGCCAGCAGGCGGCGGAAGTGTTCTTGACGGGCGCGCAAGCGCTGTTCGCGGTGGCGGTGCTGATGAGTCTGAGCCTGAGCAACCGCGAGGCGATGTTGATGTTCGGCCTGTTCGCAGCGCAGCTCGTTCTGCCGTTCACTGAGGCGAGGCTCGCCTTCGGGGCGGTCTTCATGGTGCTCGCGCTGTGGTGGTTCGTTTCAGAGCGAGCTGAGATCCCCGCTCTGCTGCGCACGACGCGTCGCGAGCTGCTCCAGCCTTCGGCCGTAAGCGGCGGCCGCGATCCGCCGCGAAGCTAAGCGGCCTTCACCTCAACGTGTTCCGATGAGTCCCGGCGTATCTGCTCGCTGATGCGGCGAATGACGCCTGCATCCCAGAGCTGCAGGAACGCGGCGACCAGCTCAGGATCGAGGTGGGAGCCAGCGAGCCGCTGGAGCTCTGCGGCCGCCTGCTCGGCGGGCCAGGCTGACTTGTACGGGCGCTTGCTGATGAGCGCATCGTAGACATCGGCAACGGCGACGATGCGCGCGGCGAGGGGGATCTCTTCGCGCACGAGGCCATCAGGGTAGCCGCGGCCGTCCCAGTGCTCGTGGTGCCAGCGCGCGACCTGCCGCGCCGTCTCGAAGTCGGAGCTTTCATTGAGCAAGTCATCACCCCACCTGGTGTGCTCCTGCATCGTGCGCCACTCGTCGGGCGACAGCCGGCCCGGCTTCTTGAGAATGGCGTCGGGCACATTCGCCTTGCCTACGTCGTGCACCAGCGAAGCGTAGGCGATCTCGTCCGCCTCGCGCTCAGACATGCCGATGTGGAGCGCGAGGGCGCGCGAGTAGTGCTGGATGCCGTGGAGGTGAGCGCCGGCGTCGGTATCGCGCGCTTCGACGAGCTTGGCGAGCATGCCCATGGTCTGTCGGTTCTGCTGCGCGAGGCGCGCGCGGCGGTTCCCCAGCTCGCCGGCTATCGCGGCGGCGGTCAGGCCGACCGTGCCGAAGAAGACGAGCCGGATCGGCAGCTGCGTGTGGAACTGGCTGTGCGCAGGGAAGAAGAGCAGCGTGCCGGCTGCGAACCAGGCGATCCAGAGAGCGGTGTAGAGGATTGATCCGGCGGGGGCCAAGCTAAAGCCGCCGGTGATGATGTAGACCATGAAGACGAGCCAGATGTCGGACGATGAGCCTGCGGCGCCCATCTGGTGGAAGACGTAAAAAGAGGCGCCCATGAGAACGATGGCGTCGAGTACGGTGCCCAGGACGCGCGCGAACACGAGTCGCTGCTTGAGGAAGACGAGATACGCAAGGAAGACGTCGTATGCGAGCGCGACCCCGCAAGCCCCCACGACAGCCTGCCATCCGGGCAAGCTCCCGGGCTGGATCGGCAGGACGGCCATGATGACAACCGCAACGAGGGCTCGGCGAATAACGTCCTGCCGCTGAGCTGGTGCTTCGGTTGGCCCGAGAATGGCGAAGCCAAGCTGGCTCATCGCGTTGCGGACGCGGCTGCGAGGGCTCCGGCCGCTGGCCGTAGCAATAGATGGGCGTTCGCGAGTGAGCGCGCCGGACATAGGCTACCAGGAGATGATCGGCCGGAAGCTGTCGCTGCGAGAGCCCGCAGGCGGCCACGGGTGATGAGGAGGATTCGCAGGCCTGAGGCGGCGCTCTTGGCCCTTCAGGGGCCCGAAGAGTAGCGTTCTTTAGCTTACGCTCTCATCAGCTGCTCACTGGCTTGAGCGCCAGCAGGCTATCGATGAGGGAGGAGACAAAGGCGTCCGGGACGAGTCCAGGGGTGGAGCCTTCGCGCCGGTATTCGGCCAGATGTTCGAAATTTATCGAGTGGTAGTTGCGGCGGCCGTCACGCTGGCGTTCGACGACTCCAGCCTCGCGCAGGTCCTGGAGGGCCGCGTGGGTGGCGCGCTCGGTTACGCCTACGGCTAGGGCGATCTGGCGCACGGTGGAGCGCGGGTGCTCGGCGACGTGGATGAGAATCAGGGCTTGAGTCGTCAGGAAGCCCCAGCGGCGCATGGCTAGCTGGGCTTCGTCTGGCCGTTGCGCTGGGCGGCGCCCGCGGCGGCTACCCGTTCGAGGCCTCGAAGCGTAGCTTCGACGAGCGGCTTGGGGATGGGCATGTCCGAGGCCGCCCAGCGTGGGTGGTCGGCGAGGGCGGACGGGTCGACCCGGTAGACGTTCTGGCGCCCATTGCGCCGGGCGATGACGATGCCGGCCTCACGGAGGTCCTTGAGCACGGCGTGGGTGGCACGTTCCGTGATGCCCGCCGTCAGGGCGATCTCGCGCACCGTCGAGCGCGGATTACGCGCAATCTGGATCAGGACGTGGGCGTGGTTGGTGAGAAAACCCCAAGCTCGCAACTGGCCACCTCAAAGGGCTTGACAGTGCTGTTTCATGTATTATAATGCAGGCATGAAGTCTCAGTATCGAGCATTCACGTTACGGTGAGCATGAACAACTTCACTTGTATGAGCAGTCGTTCTTCACTACTCATGTAAGCATATTCAGTAAGGGCTCCGTAGTCAACCCCTAAAGGGGCATGTGGTCATGGACGACCGGCAGATCGGAAATCACCCAGCGCGAGGCCTCGGTGGCGAGCCTGTAGGCCTAGTCGCCAGTTCTTCTAGCCTTGTTCATTCGGGGATCGCCCGCGTTGCGGTACGTGGAGGAGTCCCGGCGTTGCAGCTTGACGTTCCCGGATCTGCGGGGAGCGGGAGCACACGAGTTCGACGCCGATCTCTGGGGGCACTCCGTTTGGTCGGAGCACTCCCGCTAGCTGTGCACCGGCGCCGGTCTGCCTAGCCGTCGCCGGTGCCCTCCTACCTGGTGGTCCGCCGGCGCCCGTCTGCCGGCGGACTCCTACTTAATTACCGGAAGTCCATATCCGGTTATTCACTACCCTATTGTGCTCCTAAGTGGCGGCGCTGTCAAGACTCTGTAGTTGTAGAAGGAGCAGTCCGCCCGCTCGCTTGCTGCGAAAAACGGCCATTCGCTACACTCGACGTACCATGCCGACCTACGAGTACGAGTGCCCGGCAGGCCATCGGTACGAGAAGCGCGAGGGCTTCGACGCGCCTGCTGCCCAACGCTGCGCCAAGTGCAGGCGTACGGCGAAGCGCCTCCTGTTCGCCCCTCCCATCGTGTTCAAGGGCAGCGGCTTCTACGTGACGGACAGCCGCAAGCCTGCCCTGAGCGGAGCCGAAGGGTCCTCGTCCGCGAGCGAGGCCGACGCGAAGCCGGACACCGCGCCCGAAACGAAGGCTGATACAACGAAGCCTGATACGAAGAGCGAGACTCCTTCGGCTGACACAGGCTCCTCGAGCAAAGACGCCGAACCCGCCGCAGCGGGCTAGCCCGATGCGGGCCGTCCTCCAGCGCGTCACCCGCGCGTCCGTCGCCCTCGACAACGAGACGGTCGGCTCGATAGGTCCGGGCCTGCTGGTGCTGCTGGGCGTGGCGCGCGGCGACGGGCCGGCCGAAGCACAACGGCTGGCCGAGAAGACCGTCGAATTGCGCATCTTCGCCGACCCCTCGACTTCGCTCGGGGCAGGCTCCCCAGCCCCCCGCCAGTTCAACCGTTCGCTGCTCGATATCGGCGGGTCGGCGCTGGTGGTGAGCCAGTTCACGCTGCTGGCCGACGTCTGGCGAGGCCGGCGGCCAAGCTTCGCGGAGGCGGCGCCGCCGGACGAGGCCGAGGCGCTCGTGGACGCGTTCGTTGCGGCGCTGCGGGAGCGCGGCGTTCGCGTCGAGACGGGACGCTTCGGCGCGCACATGCTGGTCGAGCTGGAGAACGACGGCCCGGTGACGATCGTGCTGGACACCGCCGACCTCGACGGGCCGAGGCGGCGCCCTTCGACAGGCTCAGGGTGACGGCGTAGGTTCGCTGGCTAGCCCGCCCTTCGCCAGGGCGCCCAGATCGCGAGGCCGGCGATGCCCGCGACGGCAAGCGTCCAGATGGGGTTCGCGCCCGACGAGAGAGCCAGGTAGGTGAGGAAGGCCGTCGTCGCGCTGAGCGCGGTCACTTCGCCGACGTGCTCGGGCCAGACGGCCTTCGTGTGTTCGACGAGCTTCTGCCACGCCAAGAAGAGCTGGTCGAAGAAGCCCGGCGGCGGCGGTACTTCCTCCATCTTGGTCATCTCCGGCGTCAGGGGAGCTGTGTTCAGGCCGGGGTGAAGCGCCACGAAGGCGTGGTTGAGCTCATGGAGGCGCTGCTTGGACTCCGGATCGCTCGGCTTGTAGGCGCGGTACTTCCGCGCCAGGTGCCAGTAGGCCGCGGTGATCATCTCCTCGTCGGCCGTGGGGGCGACCTGGAGGATGTTGCAGGCCTCGGCCTTGGTGAGCGGGCGGTCCGGCTCGACAGCGGCGGTGGCTTTCTTGGCAGACATAGTCCTAGGGGATATTCGGCATGGTGAGGGCCAAGGGCCAGGGGCGGAGTGGGGTCAAGGGTCATGGGCCAAGGGAGGCGGGAGTGCCAAGGGATGCGGGATGCGGGAAGCCCTCACTCTCGACCCCTCTCCCCGCGGGAGAGGGGAGGACGTGGTGGGAGGAGAGTGCGGCGGCGGTGACGTGCTGCGTGCGAGGTCTGTATGGTCTTGCGGGTGGAACTGCGTATCCGCTTTAGAGGGTATCTTGGGCTTAGTCAGCAGCTCTCGAGCGATAGGATTCCAAGTCTTTCGGCGTAACTTTGTCGGGTGCAACGAGCTTGTAGTGCTTCTCCGCGGATATCCGTACCCCATCAGCGTCTTCCTCGAACTCGAATAGAGCGATCACATCGCTTCGCATGAACTGCGCGCCAATGGGCCTGCAGATCAAACCCGGAAATTTGTCAGCACAAACTGCCAGGTCTTGTTCTATTTGGACAACGTTTAGCCTATCGCGTCCTCCCTTTGCCTGAATAGGGAGAACATAGTGCGCTCCCCTCTTGTCGACGCCGACATAGAGCTCGTCAATCTCGACCTGGCCGATGCCCGGAGCAGTCGTGCGCAAGTGATTCTGCAGAGAATAGCATGCGACACCAGTAAAGATGTCAACCAGTCGGTTATAACGAACCCTTGCTAAAAGGGCTTGTTCGTCACTAAGGGCATATTTTGCAATCACACCTGGCGTTGAATCTGGCACCTTGGTTGTGGCCAGTGCTTCATTCGGCTCGAGCGGGACATCCTTGACGAGCACGAACTTGTACCTGCTTGTGCCGGCGGGCCGGATGATCCAGGCTTCACCGTCTTTCGCCTGCGAAGTAATCGTAGGGGGTAGCACTGCGCGGTAGCGGAAGCTGTAGATCACATCGCCAAGATTTTTGGGAAGAACAATCTTCAATCGCTTTGCCACGCGGACGATGTCTTGCCTCTCGAATGGTACTTCACGCTTACCAGCTCTGAACTTGCCCAGGAATATCGCTTCAATTATCGCTGTGTATCGATTCTTCGTAGTCAACCAGGCCACCTCAGCAAGACAACCTCTTCCCGAAGCTGCTCCTTCGTAGCAGTGGCGAGCCTTGTCCTAAAGAGATCAATAGCTGTTACCTCATAGCCGAGTGACTTGGCGATGTCGGCCAGAAGGCGGCCTGTCCGTATCATGACTCGCAAATAAGACGCTTGGTCGCCAACCACGTAGGCAAGCTGAGCGCCGGGCCTCAGCACTTCACGCAGCCCCGCAAGGTGCCTCGCCATTCCTCCGAAGTAAAGCCTGGTAACTCGCGGATAGAGCCTCTCCCAGCCGGACGTCTTTCCGAGTTCTAGCCGACGAGTTTCGATAGCCTCCGCTATCACTTCTATCTCCCTATTCGCTGCCACGTGGAGATGATCTTCGTCGCTCTTGTAAACGTTTCTTGTGTTTGACCGGACAAGACCCTGCTTTAGCTCTCGCAACTCGCTCTTTGTGCGGATAAAGCCAAGAAGTACGGTTTCAAGCCGCGTTGTTCTGGTGTAGTCCTTCTCATTCGGGTAAGGCGGGGAGGTAATGACAGCATCTATAGATTTGGGCGATAGCACCGACGATAGGTCTCGCGCGTCCGCTTGGAAGACCGCGGCTGGCGCGGCCGCTCTCGGACGCAGCATCCGAATGTCGGTCGCGATGGAGCTGACTTCCGTAAGCCATTGTGTTATCACCGGAGCGTCAGCTTTTGGCGGGCCAACGCCAACCTCTGGTCCAAAATGGAGGTTGCTAGCGGAAAATACGATGGTCTTAGCTAGGGCTAGTAGGGCGTGTTCAGTGAAGTCGCTACTGACATGGCCTTGAATTGCGCGCAGAAGCACAAGTGTCTTGTGAAGCGGAACGGGACTAATTGAATCCTTCAGGAGGAGACTCATCTCTTCCGGGGAAACCGTTAGCAGTTCGGGCTCCCGCTGACCGTTGGTCTTGAAAAGGGGCAGGCCAGTTGTGTCGTCAATCCCGTCTCGTTTCAATTGGGCTGATGCAGCGCCAGCAGCTCGCTTAGCCTGCTCGACCAGTTTGTCGGGATCAACGTCCCATGTTGTCTTGACGCGGCTCGCAAAGTGCGGGACTGGATTGGGCTCTATTCCTACGCTGGCTATGCCCATCTTCTTGCACTCGACGAGCGTTGTGCCTGTGCCGCAAAAGGGATCCAGCACGCTGTCCCGTGCGCCAACGTCGAACTTGGCCAAATAATGGCGAACTAGGTGCGGCGGGAACGACAGGACAAACCGGTACCAGTCATGGGCCGCGCGGTCCTCGCGCCTGAGCTTGTTGTCTTCGACAGCAGGCCGCAGCGGTTTTCTCTGCGAGGTGGGAACGTGGAGGCTCATTAGTTCTGAACTATACAAGACTCCGCTTCAACTACCAACGCGACCGGTTATCTACTCCACTCACGGTGGTGGTCGTTTTCTACGGAGCGCGACCAACGTTACTCTCCGCCTGCGGCCTCGACTGACGGGGCTGCGTTCTGTAGGCTGGGCCGTGACGTACACCATCACGCTCATACCAGGTGACGGGACGGGGCCGGAGATCGCGGAGGCGACGCGGCGGGTACTCGAGGCGACCGGCGTCCCTATCGAGTGGGACGTGCAGGACGCCGGCACGGACGTGATGGCGCGCGAGGGGACGCCGCTGCCGGACCGCGTCATCGAGTCGATCCGGCGCAACAAGGTGGCGATCAAGGGCCCCGTCACGACGCCCGTCGGGACGGGCTTCCGGTCGGTGAACGTGGCGATGCGCAAGGCGCTCAACCTGTACGCCTGCGTCCGGCCCTGCAAGTGGTACCCGGGCGTGCGCTCCCGCTACGAGGGCGTCGACATCGTCATCGTGCGCGAGAACACGGAGGACCTGTACGCGGGCATCGAGTTCGAGCGCGGGTCGGAGTGGATCACGAAGATATCGGACATCACCGAGGCGAGCGGCCAGGGGCGCATCCGAGAGGACGCCGGGCTGTCGCTGAAGCCGATCTCGGAGTTCGGGACGCGGCGCATCGTGACGTATGCGTTCGAGTACGCGCGCGCGCACGGGCGCAAGGCGGTCACGGCCATACATAAGGCGAACATCATGAAGTTCAGCGACGGCCTCTTCCTCGCCGTCGCGCGCGAGGTCGCGAAGCAGTACCCGGACATCGAGTTCTGGGACGTCATCGTCGACAACCTGTGCATGCAGCTCGTCCAGCGGCCGGAGCAGTTCGACGTGCTGGTGCTGCCGAACCTCTACGGCGACATCATCTCGGACCTGTGCGCCGGGCTCGTCGGCGGACTGGGCGTCGCGCCGGGGGCGAACATCGGCGACGACACGTCGCTGTTCGAGCCGACGCACGGCAGCGCGCCGAAGTACGCCGGCCAGAACAAGGTGAACCCCATGGCGATGATGTTCTCGGGCATGCTCATGTTGCGCCACATCGGCGAGACGGACGCCGGCGACCGGCTCGAACGCGCGCTGGCCGACGTCATCCGCGAAGGCAAGTCGGTGACGTACGACATGAAGGCGGACCGCAACGACCCGACGGCCGTCGGCACCTCCCAGGTGGCAGACGCGGTGATCGCCAAATTGCGCATGTAGGGGCGCGGAGCCTGCCCTGAGCGAAGTGAAGGGGCCGTGCGCCCAAAGGCGACCGGACGGTCGGCCCGACAGGACAGGCCCCGGCTACAATAGGCCCATGCTGCGCTCGTTGGTAGCGCTCGCCGTCGCGCTGGTGGTGGCCGCCGCGTACGCGAGCGCGGCGCAGGCGACGTTCCCCGGCCCGAACGGCAAGATCGCCTTCTCGACGAACCGCGACGGGAACATCGAGATCTACACGATGAACCCGGACGGCACGAACCCGATAAACGTGTCGAACAGTCCGGCCGGCGGCGACGACCTGCCATCGTGGTCGCCGGATGGCAGCAAGCTGACGTTCGTCAGCAGCCGTACTGGCAACTTCGAGGTGTTCTCGATGAACGCCGACGGCAGCGGCCAGACGAACCTGACGAACAACCCCTCGTTCGACGCCGATCCGGTCTGGTGCGGCAGCTCGCGCATCGTGTTCGTGAGCCTGCGCGCCGGAACGCTGGACGTCTGGGCGATGAACGCCGATGGCACTGGCCAGGTGAACCTGACGCCGCTCACCACCTCATCGCCGGACGACCTGCCGGACTGCTCGCCAGACGGGACGAAGATCGTGTTCGAGAGCTATCGCTCCGGCAGCATCGACCTGCTGACGATGAATGCTGATGGGAGCAACCCGCAGCTGATCGTCAACAACGCCGCGAACGACGTCCACCCATCGTGGTCGCCGGACGGCTCGCGGATATTGTTCGAACGCCAGGGCGACATCTTCGCGGTGAACGCGAACGGCACTGGCGAGACGCAGATCATCGGCGAAGCTTCGCAGGAGAGCGCGTCGGTCTGGTCGCCGGACGGCACAAAGATCGCGTTCACGACGAACCGGAACGGCAACGCCGACGTCTACACCGCGAACGTGGATGGCAGCGGGCAGACGCGCCTAACAACGAACTCGGCCTCCGACGACTTCTCGGACTGGCAGCCGGCTAACCCGCCCGTCGGCGGCATGACGGAGCTACCGCGTGTCGCGGCCGGCGCAGGCCACCACGCATCGAGCGCGCTGGCGTGGCTCGTCGCGGTCGCGAGCGCCGCGATGCTGATCGGGGTGGCGGGTTTGGCGGCGCGGGGCCGCCGGCCGAACCAATCGCAGCGCAGTGCGCGCTTCGCCTAAGCTGCGGGCGTAGGACGTAGGGGCGGCCATCCGGCCGCCCAGGGCAACCAGACGGTCGCCGCCATAGGACAAGCTCGGCAGATGGTGTAAGCTATGCGCGCCGGGGTGGGGCGGCGAGGCCTGCGATGCACGCACGAAGCGTCACCCTCGCGCTCGGCTCGATCATCGCGCTGCTTGCTGTTGGCTGCCGCGCACGCGTTGATGCGCCGCATGGCGCGCTGCCCGCGGCCCTGGCCGATGCTGCCGCGACGCCCACCACGGCCGTCAGCCCGACGCCCACGCCTGTCCCAAACGACCCGTATCCCGCAGGAGCCATCGGCTACGCGATCTCGTGGCCGCAATGCGGCGGCCCGTATCCGGAAGAGCCGTTCGCGTTCGGGATCATCGGTGTCACCTACGGCTGGGCCTTCTCGCGGAACCCCTGCTTCGCGGAGGAGTACCGCTGGGCTCAGCGCGGGCAGTATCACCCATCGATCTACATGAACACGAACTACGTCGCCTCGAAGGCTGATATCCCCGGCCTGTCCGCCTGCGGCGCTGACGCCTCGTGCCGGGCCTTTCGATACGGCCGGGCCGAGGCCGAGGATGCCTATGCCTACGCTACTTCGGTCGACGCTGTAGCGCGCATCTGGTGGCTGGACGTCCAGATCGTGAGCGAGTGGTCTGACGACGTGTCACTGAACGCGGCGTCGGTGCGAGGCGCGACGGAGTACTTGCAGTCGAAGGGTGTCCGGGTCGGCATATCGTCGACGGCGTTCCAGTGGGCGACAGTGGCGGGCGAGGCGCAGCACGGGAGGCCGGTCTGGGACGCGAGCGCGCTCGAGGCGGATATGGCGGCGAGGTTCTGCCACGACGGCAAGGACTTTGCCGGTGGCCGCACAGAGCAGGTCGCCTACGTGGCGGAAGGCTTCGAGACCGTCCTCGCCTGCGGTGCGGCAGCCCCGCCTTCCGCTCGGTAGCCTCTCGGCCGGTCGGACGGCCGCCCCTACCTCTGGCGGTGGTAAGCTATCTGCGCCATGGACGCGCCCACGATCCGGTATGCGAAAACGAGCGATGGCGTGAGCATTGCCTACTGGTCGCTCGGGCGCGGGCCGGCGCTGGTGTACATCCCGCCCATGCCTGGACACGTGCTGGTGGAGTGGGAGTCGGCGGTCTTCGGAGTGATGTACCGATCGCTTGCGGAGCGATACCAACTGATTCGACTCGATTACAGGAACAACGGCCTTTCGCAGCGCGTGCCAGGGACCGCACCGATCGAAAGCGCGGTCCTGGATATCGAAGCCGTAGTGGATGCGCTCGGTTTGGGCCGAATCGCGCTCTGGGCGCTGGGCCTGGGCGGCCATTCCGCGATCATGTTCGCTGTCCAAAGACCCGAGCGGGTTGATGCGCTGATCCTGAGCGAATGCTTCACATCGTTCGGGGAAATCGCTGGCGTAGGTCAGGTGCAAGCGCTTGTTAGCCTGGCGGAGCGCGACTACGAGACTTTCACGGAGACGATGGGCAACGTGTTCTTCGGCTGGTACGCACAAGAGCCGGCGCGGGAATTCGCCGCACTTCTCCGCGCGTCCGTAACGCAGGAGCAGCTGCTCCAAGGTCTGACGCAGTTCGTCGCGTCTGACGTCTCCGATCTGCTCCCCAGCGTGCGTGCGCGAACGCTGGTGCTCCACCACAGGGGGGCGGAGCTAGTGCCCCAACAGGCGGCGACGAAGCTGGCCTCGGCCATCGCTGGTGCTCGTCTGGTGTTGCTGGAAGGCGATACCGTGGCGGGACCCCAAGGCGATCCTCTCGAGTTTGCGATCATCGATGAATTCCTGTTGGGTGCTGACGCGCCGGCTCGCCCGACGCCTGCACAGAACCCTCAGGGGACAGCGATCATTTTGTTCGCGGACATCGCGGACTCGACCGCGCTGACGGAGCGGCTGGGGGATGCCGCGTTCCGCGAGAAGGCGCGCGAGCTGGACGCGGCGTTACGTAACGCGATCGCAGCGAACGGCGGTACGGCGATCGAGGGCAAGCTGCTTGGTGACGGCGTGCTGGCGACGTTCGGCGCGGCGCGTGAGGCCATCGCCTGCGCGCAGGCGTGCCACGAGCTGGCAGGGTCAAGGGCCACGGGCCAAGGGCCAAGGGAGAACTACGAGCCGTTGTTGCTGCACGTCGGGATTCACGCCGGAGATGTGATCCGCGAGTCGAACAACGTCTACGGGGGCGCGGTGAACATCGCCGCGCGGGTGGCAGGGGAGGCCGCCGCCGGCGAGACGCTCGTCTCGGGCACGGTGCGGGAGCTGGCGCGGACCTCGGCTGGCGTATCGTTCGAGGACCGCGGCGAGCGGGCGCTGAAGGGCGTCGGCGAGCCGGTGCGGGTGTGGGCGGTGGGGCCTTCCGAGTCGAGGTAGGACTACTTGAGCAAGTCTCGAAAGATGCTTCGCCGCCTTCTCTTTCCCCTCCCCGCTCGGCTCAGCATGACATTTGGTACGGAGCCGGTGCGGGTGTTCGCGGTGCGGGAGCAGTCGTAGCGGCGGCCTTCAGGTCGCAACAGTTCGTGAGGCGGAGAAACGGGCGGCCAGCGCTCAGTCGAGGGCGGGGGCGGCTCGGTGATATCGAGACACGATGTTGGGATCGGGGGTGAGGGTCACCGTCGCTGATTCCTTCCCCCCGTACGGGAGGAGATTCAACACGTAGCGGATGCTCTCAAGCCGCGCCGGCTTCTTGTCGTTGGCCCGCACAATGATCCACGGGCTGAACGAGGTGTGGGTCCGCGTAAACATCTCGTTCTTGTAGTGAGAGTACATGTCCCACAGGTTCTGCGCTCTCTCGTCGATTGCGCTGAGCTTCCATTGCTTGAGTGGATTCGTGTTGCGCGCCGTGAAGCGCCGCAGTTGCTCTTCTTTGGAGATGGAGAACCAGAACTTCACGATGATGACGCCGTCTTCATACAGCATGTGCTCATACTCCGGTACCTGCTGTATGAAGCGCTGATACTGGCCCGTACTGCAGAACTCGTTTACCGGCTCAACCACAGCGCGGTTGTACCAGCTCCGATCGAAGAGGACTATCTCGCCGGGGTTTGGGAGCTGGCGCGAATACCGCTGGAAGTACCACTGGCCGCGCTCCTCTTCCGTCGGGACCGGCAGCGCCACGACGCGCATCGCCCGCGGGTTCAGATGCGCCGTGAAGCGGCGTATGGCACCGCCCTTTCCTGCGGCGTCGCGGCCCTCGAACAGAATGGCGACGCGCCGTTTCTTGGCCACCACCCAGCGCTGCATCTTCCCGAGCTCGACCTGAAGCCCCTCGAGTTCTTCTTGAAAGCGGAGGGTGTCCAGCACCGTGTCGAACGCGACGCGCTTTCGACGCAGCAGCTCGACCAGCCCCTCGCGCGTGTTGACGCGCCGAAGATCGTCCAGTCCGATCTCCTGCGATGGCACGGCGGTAGCTGCTTCCGGCGGCGGTACGCTGTCCGCCTCCCCGTCCTCATCGCTACGCCTGAGAGGCACAAGCGAAGGGAGCGCTAGGCGGCGCTCATCTGTCGCGCGCGTCTCGGTACGACCGTCACCGGGAACTGCGGCAGCATCGTCGGCTTCCGATACGAGATCCGGTTGCGCTTGGCCCACGGCCCCTCCTGATTCGATGATGTATCGACCGCCCTCATGGAGCAGCCCACGAGGGAATTCCCTACCTTGATGCCGCGAATATCCCGAGCCGGCAGCCGCCGCGCGCCACGAGAGCACCGTCAAGAACGGTGAACTCATGCATGCTGCGCGGTGGTGGTCTATCATGGTCTCATGGTGGACGGCAACATTGAGATCGAGGCCAAATGGCGGGCAGATGACGGCGAGCACGAGCGGCTCCGGACGGTGCTGGGCCGAGCTGGGGCTTCGCACATCAGCACCGTCCGCGAGTTCAATGCGCTCTTCGATTCCATCGATGATGCACTCAGGGGGAGCGGACACCTGCTGCGCCTGCGCTGGCTGGACGATGGGCGGAGCATTCTCACATTCAAAGGGCCGGCCACGTACCACGAAGGCATGAAGACCCGGGAAGAAACCGAGCTTCACTTCACCGATCGCGACGCGATGATCGGTATTCTACACGGCCTCGGATTCGGCGTGTCGCTCGAGTATCAGAAGACGCGCGAGTCGTGGGACTTCGATGGGGCACTGGTGACACTGGACACCCTCGAGTTCGGGCGGTTCGTGGAGATCGAAGGCGCCGAAGGCCAGATCCGGCGCACGGCGGATCTCCTGGGCCTGGACATGGGCAAGACCGAGCGCCGGGGGTACCCCAGCATGATGCGCGCGCACCAAGCGGTGGAGCGCGCCGATTGACGGTGCGGGTGTGAGCCGTAGTCGCTAGAACGTAGGGGCGACCGGCGGTCGCCCAGGGCGCACGCCGTGCGCCCCTACATCCCTGCGGCGGTGGTAAGCTATCTGCGCTATGGATGCGCCGCAGATTCAGTATGCAAAGACGAGCGATGACGTGAGCATCGCGTACAGGGCGTTGGGCGAGGGTGGGACGCCGCTGGTCCTGCAATCACCGGTCGTCTTCGGCCATATTGGGCTGGAATGGGAGAACACCGAGCTCCAGAACTGGTATCGACGTCTTGCCGAGAGGCGGACGATCGTTCGCTACGACCGGCGTAACAACGGCCTATCCGATCGCAGCGTCGCCAACCTATCACTCGCGGCCTTGGTGAGTGACATAGAGGCTGTGGTCGACCGCCTGGGACTGGAGCGACTCGCTCTCATGGGATTCGGTGGCGACGCTCCGGCTGCTCTGGCCTATGCGGCGCAGTTCCCCTCGCGGGTATCGCGCCTGCTTGTCTCGAACGGCGTGGCACGTCTTGCCGCCATCTGGGAGCGACCAGAATTTCAACATGTGCTGCCACTGGCCGAGACGGACTGGCGGCTCTTCACTGAAACATTGGCGCACGTGACATTTGGCTGGCGGGGAGGTCGCGCCGCCCACTCGTGGGCACGCTTCATCCGTCGAAGTGTTACGCAGGAAGACTACAGAAGACAGCCGGGGGAGGACTTGGACGTCTCCCCCCCTGCTGGGCCGTATCGAATCGCCAACGCTGATCATGCACGAGAGAATCTTCCCTGTCGAGTTTGCGCAGCAGCTCGCTTCCGGCATCCCGAGCGCTCGTCTTGTCCAGCACTCGGGAGCCCCGTTCCTCGATGCGGCCGCCATCCAAGCTATCGACGAGTTCCTGGCCGAAGACGAGGAACCGACGCGGCGCGAGGCTCAAGCGCCCTCCGGTACAGCCATCATCCTGTTCGCTGACATCGCGGACTCCACGGCGCTAACGGAGCGCCTGGGCGACGCGGCGTTCCGCGACAAGGCGCGCGAGCTGGACGAGGCGCTGCGCAACGCGATCAGCTCGAACGGCGGTACGGCCATCGAAGGCAAGCTGCTGGGGGGATGGCGTGCTCGCGACGTTCGGCGCGGCGCGCGAGGCGATCGCGTGCGCATTGGCCATCCACGGGATGGCAGGGCCAAGGGGCAAGGGCCAAGGGCCAGGGCCGGACGATGCGTTGTTGTTGCACGTCGGGATCCACGCCGGGGATGTGATCCGGGAGGAAGGGAACATCTACGGCGGCGCGGTGAACATCGCGGCGCGCGTGGCGAGCGAGGCCGCAGCTGGCGAGACGCTGGTCTCCGCGACGGTGCGCGACCTGGCGCGGACGTCGGCGGGCGTTTCGTTCGAAGACCGCGGCGAGCGGGAGCTGAAGGGCGTCGGGGAGCCGGTGCGGGTGTGGGCGGTGAGGCGTTCCAGCAGCTAGCTCGGTCGTTCGGCGTCGAGGAGCGAGCGTCCGGCAGTCGTAATCGTGACGACCATGCCGGCGCCGTCGAGGCGCTGGCAGCTCACGAGCCCTAGCTCGACCGCGTCCTCCCAGATGGGGAGGCGAGGGCACGAGGTGCGCCAGGCGTCCATCACCTGCGAGTAGGGGCGCGGCTCGCTGGCGATCCATTCGACCAAGTCAAGCACGAGTGTCTTGTTCTCAATGTTCAACACATCTGGCCTCGACGTGTGAAGTCCATTCATGCTAACGCCTCTGGCGCTGCGCGCGCCATGGGTGGGCCGTCGGCTGGCGCGAATAGGCCCGCTGCCGCAGAATGACATCTGCGTAGGGGCGCAGGTCATGCGCCTAGGGCGGCCGGGCGGTCGCCTTGCATTGTCGAAGCTATGTTCGTCGCGAGGGATCAGATTCCTCGCGGAGTCTACCCTGAGCACGCCGAAGGGCTCGGAATGACAAGGAGGCAACTCTCATGAGCACACGCAAAAAAGTCACTATCGTCGGGGCGGGGATGACCGGCGGGGCGATGGCCCAGCGCCTGGCCGAGCGCAACATCTGCGACGTCGTCCTCCAGGACGAGCCGTCGATTGTGGAGACGATGCACTACGGCAAGGCGCTCGATACGGCGCAGTCGGCGGCATGGCTCGGCTTCGAGTCGCAGGTCATCCCGACGGACACCTGGGAGGCCACCGCCGGCTCCGATGTCATCGTGTGCACGGCAGGCGCGCCCCGCAAGCCGGGCATGAGCCGCGAAGAGCTGCTCAACAATAACGCGGCGATCGTGCGCGACAAGGTGCGGAACGCCGTCAAACACTCCCCGAACGCCGTGCTCATCATCTTCGCGAACCCGATGGACGCGATGTGCCATGTCGCCTTCTCGACCTCGAAGTTCCCGCGCGAGCGCGTCATCGGCCAGGGCGGCATGCTCGACACCGCCCGCTATCGCACGTTCGTCTCGCGCGAGCTGGGCGTGTCGATTCGGGATGTAAGCGGCTACGTGCTGGGCGGCCACACCGATACGACGATGGTGCCCATCGTGAGCACGACGACCGTCGGCGGCATGCCGCTCACGTCGCTGCTGCCAGCGGACAAGATAGAGGCGCTCGTGCAGCGCACGATGAAGGGCGGGGCGGAGGTGCTGGGCCTGCTCAAGAGCGGCAGCGCCTATCAGGCCCCCGGCGCCGCGACGATCGCGATGGTCGAGGCGATTGTGATGGACCAGGGGCGGCTGATGCCCTGCGCGATTCACCTTCAGGGCGAGTACGGCATCAAGGACCTCTTCTGCGGCACGATGGTGAAGCTCGGCGCGGGCGGCGTCCAGCAGGTCTACGAGGCGCCCGTCTCGCCGGACGAGCTGGCGAAGATCCGTGCCGCCGCGGATGCCACGAAGGAGTTGATCGGACTCCTGACGTAGCGCCCGCCGTGGAAGAGCGCCTCGCCTTCGATGAAGTACCCGAGATCTACGATCGCGTCCGGCCTAGATATCCCGGCCGGGCCTTCGACGACATCTTCTCGTATCTCGAGACGGATCTCTCCATCGCGCAACCTAGGGTTCTGGAGATCGGGCCGGGCACGGGCAAAGCGACGAGGTCGCTGCTGGAGCATGGCGCGCATGTCGTTGCGGTTGAGATAGGCCCCAGCCTGGCCGCGTTTCTTGAGCGCAAGCTCTGCTCCGAGTTCCCTGGGCGGCTACACGTCATCAATCGCTCGTTCGAAGCGTACGACGTCGAGGCGCGGAGCTTCGACCTCGTCGTCTCGGCCACGGCGTTCCACTGGATCGATCCCGCCGTTCGGATGCAGAAGTCGCACGACGCGCTGCGGCCGGGTGGCGCCATCGCGATCATCATGACGAACCAGATCCGGTCGGATGTCGACCGCGGCTTCTTCGAACACGTGTTGCCCATCTACAAGAAGTACCGGCCCGACGAACGTCCGGCGGCCCCGCCGGACGAGAACGTCGTGCCGGATGAGTACGAAGAAGTCCAATCGAGCGAGCTCTTCGTCGACGTGGTGCTCAAACGCTATCGCTGGGACCAGACGTATGCGACTGACGCTTATGCCGACCTAGTCCGCTCGTACGCGAATACGCAAGTGATGCCGGAGGCCGATCGGGAGGCGCTCATCGCCGACCTCTGTCGGGTGATCGACGCGGAGTACGGTGGGTCGGTGACGAGGCCGCTGGTGATCACGCTCACGCTGGGCCGCCGTTCGATATAGTGATGAGAAGGTCACCAGTCATTCATGGCGACTAGGAGCAAGCAGCCGCACCGCTCCGATCTCGCGATCCACCCCGGAGAAGTCCTCGCTGACGAGCTGGAAGCGCGTTCGATGACTCAGCGCACGCTCGCGGAAGCCATTGGCCGGCCCGAGCAGGCGATTAGCGAGATCATCCGTGGCAAAAAGGGGATCACCGCCGAGACGGCGCTCCAGCTTTCCGATGTCTTCGGAGTGTCGGCGGAGTTCTGGATGAACCTCCAGAGCACGTATGCACTAACACTCGCCCGCGAAGCTGCGGGCGCCAAACGCCGGACGCTGAGCCGGCCGCTCCGCAAAGGTGCGACACCTAAGCGCGCAGCGACACGGTAGCGTTGAACGCGAGCTATACTAAACGCGCCGACGAATTACGTAGGTTGGGGGTCTTCAAACCCTAACAAGCACGCGGGGGTCTGAAAGACCCTCGCCTACGCCCTCCAACGAAGTGCGGAGAAAGGGGTGCCGATGACCACAGACACAACCACTCGAGTGCGCGAGGTGCCCACCGACCGGATCATGGAGACTGTCGCCGAGCTCTGCGAGAATGCGACCCACTTCCTCCCCGCCGATGTCGTCGCGGGGCTGGAGCGCGCGCGTGAGACCGAGAAGTCGGAGCTGGGGAAGCAAGTGCTGATCGAGATCCTGGAGAACGTCGACATCGCCGCGCGCGACATGATCCCGCTCTGCCAGGACACCGGCACGACGGTCGTCTTCGTCGAGCTGGGGCAGGATGTGCATATCGTGGGCGGCTCGCTGGTCGAGGCGATCAACAAGGGCGTCTCGAAGGGCTACACGGAGGGCTACCTGCGCGCGTCAATGGTCGACCACCCGTTCTCGAGCCGCGTGAACACGAAAGACAACACCCCGGCCGTCATCCACGTCGATGTGGTGCCGGGCGACACGTTCAAGATCAAAGTGCTGCCCAAGGGCGGCGGCTGCGAGAACATGAGCCGCTTCACCGTGATGCTGCCCTCGGCTGGCAAGGAGCCCATCGTGGAGTTCGTCCTGCGCACGATCGAGGAGTCGGGCGGCAATCCGTGCCCACCGCTCATCGTGGGCGTAGGCGTCGGCGGCTCCTCCGAGCATTGCATGTTCCTGGCGAAGAAAGCCGTAACGCGCGGCGTCGACACGCACAGCGACGACCCGGAGACGGCGCAGTTCGAGGGCGACCTGCTCGAGAAGGTGAACGCGCTGGGTGTGGGGCCGCAGGCCGTCGGCGGGCTGAACACCGCACTCGCGGTGAACATCGAGACCTACCCGACGCACATCACGGCGCTGCCGGTCGCGGTGAACCTGCAGTGCCACAGCGCGAGACTGAAGGAAGCGGAGCTGTAGGCGCGGGTCTTCAGACCCGCGCGTCAGGGTCTGAAGACCCCGACCTACGGAATGCAATGACGAATACACGCCATGTAATCACCCCACCAAAGCAGCCCGATGCGGAGCCGGTCTGCCTGCTCGACAAGGAGTGGGCGGAGCGGCGGCAAGAGCCGCCGGGTGCGTTTCTCGATCTGGCGAGACGCACGGACATTACGAACGGCGCCGAGTTTCGTTTCGAGGCCGCCGGCGGCATGTGGGAGCGCGTCTCGACGTTCGTCTCTGAGGAGCGCGAGTGCTGCCCCTTCTTCGCGTTCGAGCAGTGGGAGGAAGACGGCGGGGTGGTGCTGAAGATCTTTCGACCCCGGGAGGAACGGTGAGAGGGTTCGAGGCTCGAAGCTCGAGGCTCGACGGTCGGTGGGCGTTCGATGGCTGAGCTGCGCGTCGTCCGCCCGCACGAGCGCGACAAGGACACGGCCCAGACGCCTGGCATGCAGCGCGAAGCCGGTGTCGCTAGTTCGACCTGCGGCGCGGAGAAGATCTGGGTCGGCCACGTGACGATGGCGCCCGGCGCGACATCAGGGGTGCACCACCACGGGCCGGTCGAGAGCAGCATCTACGTCATCGCGGGCCGCGCGCGCTTCCGCTTCGGCGCGAAACTCGAACATGAGGTCGAGGTCGGCCCGGGCGATTTCGTCTACGTCCCCCCCGAGGCGGTGCATCAGGAGCTCAACCTGGACCCGAACGCGCCGGTCGAGATGATCGTCGCCCGCGATGGGCAGGAGAACATCGTAGTGAACGTGGATACGCCGAGCTGACGCGAA
>JBGQHA010000005.1:0-21933 GCA_041497735.1 Dehalococcoidia bacterium
ACATCGACCGGCACGATGAGGTTCACGCCGGGCATGGTGCTGTAACCGAAGGCGAACGGCCCGCCCATCGTCGCGCAGCCGCCGAATGCGATCACCCAGCGCGGCTCCGCCATCTGCAGGAACACGCGGCGAACCGCCGGACCCATCTTCCACGTGACCGTGCCCGCGACGATCATCAGATCGGCCTGGCGAGGCGAGGCGCGAAAGACCTCCGCCCCGAAGCGTGCAATGTCGTAGCGCGAGGTCGCCGTCGCGATCATCTCGATCGCGCAGCAGGCGAGGCCGAACATCACCGGCCAGAGTGAGGAGCTGCGCGCCCAATTGAGGACGGAATCGACGGAGCCGAGGAGCAGGTTGCCGCTCAGCTCCTGCTCGATATCGAGATCCTCCAGCCGATCGGTGCTGGCGCCGGCCATCGGGAACGGAGAGGCGGTTTCGGGGACGACCATGGTGCGACCTTACGCCTGTATGAACGTGATCTCGCTGGCATTGTAGGCAGGGCGTCGTCGCGGTGCAAACGAAGCTGGATCGGCCTTCCGGCGTGCTGGTATCCTGTAAAGTAAACTTTTTACAGCCATTTGACACCGTTGCCATAGGCTGGCAACACCCAGCGCCCATACTGGTGCTGACCTTCTACGGCGGGGTTCGTTCACGAACACCGGTTTGCTGCTTGGAGAACGGCTGAGACTAGCCGTCTTCTTCTCGCGTGGTGGCAGGGGAGCATGGGCCTTCGAGCAAGGAAGCCCCCGAAGGACCCAACGTTACATCTGGACGAGGGGGGACGTTGGGATTACTGGAAGGCGCAGTCTACGTTCGAGAGATGCCTCGAACGATCTGCCCAATCGACTGCGTGCAAACGCGTGGGGTGACCCGATGATGCAGCGTTCCCCGAATACGCTGCGGGGAATCCGTGTACGTCTGCGGCGGGTGGCGTATGCCACGCCGCTGGCGGCCCTCCTGGCCGTCGCTACCGCCCTCTGGCTTTCGGGCCCCGCTGGTGGAACTGTGTCCGCTCAGCAGCCGACGGCCACGCCCACGACACTCGTTTTCGTCCAGCCGCCGGCCCAGGCCGTGACGGCAGGAAGCAACGTCGTCGTCGAAATCCGCGTCAATAACGTCACCGGACTCGGCGCGTACGAGTTCGAGCTCACATATTTCGGGAACGCGCTCAGCTTCGTGAGCGTCACCAACGGCCCATTCCTCGGCAGCGCGGGCGGCAGCATCTTCTGCCTCAGTCCGCAGACCGACGTCGGCACGCTCCGCTTCGGCTGCGTCACGCTCGGCGCTGGCGCTGAGCCTTCCGGAAGCGGACTCCTCGCAACGGTCACACTGAGCGCCGCCGACTGCTCGACTACCAGCCCGCTCGACCTGCCATTGGTCGGCCTGAGTACCTCGCTAGGCAGCGGAATCCCTGCAAGCTCTCAGAGCGGCTCAGTTACGATCAGCGGCGGCTCCAGCGACTGTCCGACGCCCACGCCGACGTTTACGCCCACCGAAACGCCCACGGGCGGCCCCACGGCCACGTTCACGCCGACACCCGCGGGAGCCACGGCAACGCCTGTGCCTAACCAATGTGGCCTCTTGGGAACAACGGTCTGTGTGCTGCCGCCGGCGCAGGGCGTCGCGGACGGTGATCTGGTGAACCTGCAGATCGCCGTGGACGGCGTGACGAATTTCGGTGGCTTCCAGTTCGAGCTCGACTTCGACAGCGCGCTGCTGGCGCCGGTGGCGGTCGGCTACGGGCCCTTCCCCGGCAGCACCGGACGATCGGTCTTCTGCCTCTCGACGCTGGAAACAACACGCGTGCAGATGGCGTGCTCCACGCTAGGCAGCGCGCTGCTGGGCCCGGATGGAAACGGCGTGATAGGCGTGGTCACGCTGCAAGCGCTCGACTTCGTCGCTGGCACCTCGCCGGCCCATCTTGCCGCCATCCTGTTGGGTGATATACACGGCAATGCGCTCCCCGTTGATCATGTCGTCGACGCGAGCGTCGTCGTGCTCGGTCCGCCGACGCCGACGATTACGCAGACGCCGACAGCCACCGTACCGACATCAACACCCACGGACACGCCGACGCAGACCGACACACCGACCGAGACCGACACGCCCACCCCGTGCCCGACGGTCTGCCCACCGACGGACACACCGACAGACACTTCCACGCCGACAGATACGTACACGCCTACGCTCACGCGCACGCCGACGAACACGAGCACGCCAAGCCCCACCCGCACGTCGACGCTGACCCCAACGCCGGGCCCGTGCGCGCCCACCAGTGGGCTCACCGTCTGCGTGCAGCCGTCGACACAAAGCGTTGCCCGGGGGTCGGACACCACGGTCAACATTGGCATCGATAGCTCGCCGATGTTGGGCGCCTTCCAATTCACCTTGGTGTCCGACCCCTCTATTCTCAGCAACAACGGCATCATCGTCGGTCCGTTCCTGGGTAGCACCGGACGCACCGTCGCCTGTACCGCGCCCGTTTCCGTGCCCGGCTCGGTCACCTTGGTGTGCGACACGCTGGGCCCGTCGCCTGCAGGGCCGGTCGGCGCGGGCGTGCTGGCCAGCATCACCCTGCACGGAAACGCCGCCGGCACCAGCGCGCTGTCACTGCAGAATGTGACGCTCGGCGGGATCAGCGGAATACAGCTGACCGCACCCACGACCGTGGACGGCTCCGCAGTCGTATTCGAACCGCCGACGCCGACGATCACGCTCACGCCGACGATCACCCTCACGCCCACGATCACGCTGACACCGACAGACACCGATACACCCACGCCGTGTCCCACGGAAGGATGTCCGACCGCCACAGACACTCCGACGCGAACGATCACGCCGACGCCTTCGATCACGCCGACCCGCACCGTGACGCGCACGCCGTCGCCCACGCTGGGCCCGCTCACCCTCCGCGTGCAGCCGGTCTCCCAGACGATCGATGCGGGATTCCTTACGTCGGTGCAGGTCTACATCGACGGCGCGCAGGACCTGGGCGCGTTCGCATTCACCCTCAGCTACGACCAGGCTCTGCTCGTGTTGCAGCCGCCACCCCCGTATCCCACACCAACCGCCACGCCCTTCCTGGGCATCACGGGCAGAGGCGCGGCGTGCTTGCCGCCCAACGTTGGGGTGGGCGGCGTCACGTACATCTGCACCTCGCTCGGCTCATCTCCCCCCGGACCCCGCGGCAGCGGCGCGTTGGTCGAAGCGACGTTCCAGGCGATGCTGGGCGGGACATCGCTGTTGCATCTTTCGAACGTCGTGATAACGAACGTCTCTGCTATCATCCAGACGCCCGTCATCGTGCAGGACGGTTCCATCACCATCCTCGGGCCAACGCCCACCTTCACGCCGACCGGTTCGCCGACCATCACGTCGACGCCAACGCAAACGGCCACGCGGACGCCCACGCCAACGCGTACGTCAACGCCGACTGCGACTGCGACGCCGACGCGAACGGCGACGCGCACGCCTTCGCCCACGCGTACATCAACGCCGACTGCGACGGTGACACCGACTGCGACGCCGACGCGCACGCCGACGGCAACTCTGACACGAACGGTCACTCCAACTCCCACGTTTACCGCTACCGCCACGCCGACGCGCACCCGCACGCCGACAGCAACACGCACGGCGACGCGCACTCCGCTGCCAACCGGCACGCCGTACACCGGTCTCTGCGCGGATCTCGATGGCGATGGGTTGGTGCGCGTGTCCGACATCTTGTATGTGATCGCCGTGTACGGCCAGCGTGTTTCACAGGCGGACTTCGATGGCAACGGTGTTGTGACCGTGAGCGATATCCTCTACGTGGCGTATCGATACGGCGCGGCGTGCTGATGATCCCTCTGCGTTCGTTCGTTGGTGCTAGAATCATGCGGTGCGATCCATAAGATGGCTCGTTGCTGCTGCGTTGCTGTTCGGCGTTGCGATGCTCGTCACCGGCCACAACGCGGGCGCGACGCCGGCAAGTCAGGGCCAGGTCTTGCCCATATCGGTCACGGTCGATGTGGATACGACCGTGGGGCCGCAGCACGTGGTCTTTAGCGGATGGATGCAGATCGAAACGGGCGAGCCCAGGGTTGAAAGCGGCGTGCAGGTGATCGATCTCCAGGTGACCAAACTCCACCTTATCGGTGCGAGCCAGATCGGCCGCCTAAACGTTGCATTACAGGACGCGCTCACTTCGCGGGGAGAGGTGCGCGCCCAGCAGGCGGACGCGCAGTTCCCCGCCTCGAGCTTCATCGACTTGTATCCTCAGATCGATGCGCCCGACAGCCCGATCGGCGCCCTCGTCTTTCACAATGACGTCGCGTTGCACCTGGTGCCCTGGAGCGGCGGCCGCGAAGCTTCGATTGCCGCCTGGCCGCCTATGGGCGCCGAGTACCGTCTGCAGCTGCCCAGCCCAACGGGAGATGGGCCGAGCTGCGTTCCCTTTGTCCAGCAGGGCGGACAGCCCTACGATCTGGGCTTGTGCGTCGCAGACGTGCGATTGGATATCCCTCCAGCGCTGCCAGCCTTCTCCGTCGGCCGAAACGGGCCGTCGCGGCTTCACCCGGCCGACCTGCTGGGCGTGGATCCGCCCAGCGTCGACGATCCCGGCCAGGCTCCCTTCGTGCGCCTCCCGTGCGCTTCCCTGGGCCTCACGGCCACAGGCTGCGACGACGGCTCGGATGGCACGCAGGACAGCATCGTCGGGCTCTCCTTCGGCCGGGACATGATGGGCCAGAGGCCGCCGGCCGTTCGGTTCTCAGTCGCCCCCGGCGCCCAGGGCCAGCCCGGCACCGCCATCCGCCAACAACACGACTGCCCGCCCAGCCAGCCCGGTGTTGCGCCGGAGGCCGAGTCGGACGTGTTCAGCTCAGTGCTCGACGGGACGGATGAGCTGCTCTTCGATGGCAACGGCCCGATCGGCACGTGCCCGATCGCCTTCCCCATCGGCCTGATCGAGGCCGCTACTGCGAGAGACCGCGTGGACGCCCTCGAGATGCACGATGCGTCCGTCGTGGACACGAACGGCGACGGCGTGCCCGACCAGCCGGCGTACTTCACACTCGACGCCGAATCGCCTTCGTTGGGCGCACTCGGTTTCTCCGCGGGCGACATTCTCACGACCGTTGACGGCAACGCGCCGGCGCTGTTCGCCTCGGCGGCACAGCTCGGTCTCCAACCCGGCGACGAGATTGAGGCATTTTGTTTGCAAGAGGATGGAGACCGCACATATGGCGCGCGAGATGTGATATACTTTGCGCTAACTCCCCGCTCGCCCAGCCTGGTGGCCGTCGGTGCCGGGCCGGGTGACGTCCTTTCACCGGGAAGCCCGCCCCAGCTGGTGGTGCGTGGCTCCTCCCTGGGTCTGGCTGCCACCGACGCTCTGGGCGCGCTCTCATGCGAGACGGCGCTGCCCCCCGCAGGAGCTCGCGGCGACGCGAACTGTGACGGAGTGGTTAACGAAATCGATGCCCAACTCGTTCTCCAGTACGAGGCCCGCCTCAGTTCCGGCCTTCCATGCGCGGATCGGGCGGACACGAACGGCGACGGGTTGGCCAACAGCATCGACGCAATGCTCATTTTGCAACTCGAGGTGGGTCTCATAGATCGGCTGCCGTGATACGGAGGAGCGGGACGCTCTCCAGGATGCGCGGCATGACCGCTCAGGAGGAGGTCGAAACATGGCAACGAAGAGACAGCTGATCTGGGTGGCCAAGCTGCTGCCGCTGGGCGCCATTGCTGCTGCGGTCGCAGTCTTGCTCATCCTATCCGGCGGCGGAGGCAAGCACACCGCTGAGGCGCACTCGCCCCACCCCGGCCTGGACTTTTCCATGGGCATTGATACGAACGGCAACAGCGTCGATGACTGCGACAGCAGGGACTCGACGGTGAGCATTCCCAGCAAGTGCTCTGTGCCGGTGAGCGGAAGCTTTACTGTCCGCGTCTACCTGAACGCCCTCGGCGGCATCGCCAATTATCAAGGCTTCGATACGCAGCTCAACTACTCGTTTGTGTCCACGGCACACACCGTCGACACGGGGCCGAGCAACGGGAACTGGCCGGGCTGCGCCTTCACGGGGGCGAGCTTTGATGACCCGAACCACACGGAATCGTTCGGCTGCACGATCGGCATTTCGGCGCCCTCGTCCACGTATCTGGGTAGGATCGCTACAGCCGACTTCACCTGTTCGCCGACCAATGGCTTTGGCACTATCACAATGGTCCACGGCCCCGGTTCGACGGACCTCTTGGAAGACCTCTCCACCGTGCACGCCGAGGGGAACGGCACCACCGAAACGCTGACCATCACGTGCGGCACGCCGCCCACCCCCACCCGTACGCCCACGCCAACGCCAACACCCACGCGTACGCCCACGATCACGCCGACGCCGACAATCACGCCGACGCCGACGAACTCGCCGACTGCGACCAACACCCCTACGGCGACGCCACTGCCCAGCGACCAGCCCGACGTGACCGTGATCAAGACAGACTCGCCGGACCCGGTCGATGCGAACGGGACGCTGACCTACAGCCTGCTTGTCAAGAACCTGGGGCTGCAGACGGCGACAGGGGTGTTGGTAGGCGACCAGTTGCCCTCCGGCGTGATCTTTATTTCGGCCAACTCTTCGGGTGCGATCTGCGGCTACAACTCCGGGCTGAACGTCGTGCTGTGCGCGCTGAACAACCCGCTCCCGCTCAACGGCCAGGTAAAGGTCGTCATCCAGGTCACGGCGCCCACGCCGTTGATGGACACGCGCATTAGCAACCTCGCCAATGTGGTCGCGGATAACGAGCCGTTCTTCAACCAAGGCAATAACATGGACATCGAGGAGACCGTGGTGCTGGCGCCGCGTGCCGACCTCACACTCACCAAGGTCGACGAGGCAGACCCCGTCGACAGCGGCGCAACGCTGGTGTACGACCTCACGGTCGACAACATCGGCCCGCAAAAGGCGACCAATGTCATCATCAAGGAAAACCTGCCGGCCGGCAGCACGTTCCTACCCGGCAGCAGCAGCGCGGAGTGCACCGCCCCGATCGGCGCCCCCTTGCCCGACAGCGACATCGGCGAGCTGGACGTGCAATGCGACATGGGCGCCAGCTTCGTCGGTGAAGCGACAGTGCACGTTGCCATCACGGTTCCGCTCGAGCGGCGCGACGCGATCATCGAGAACCGCGCGTTCGTCACCGGCGGGAACGAGCTGTTTGCGCAGACGGGCAATAACCTGGCTGTGGAGCACACCGCCGTGCTCGCTCCGCCGCCCGACGTCTCGATCGACAAGACCGGGCCGGCGACCGCGCGCCGCGTGAGCAAGTTCAGCTACGTGCTCAACGTGTCGAATATTGGCGATGGAGACGCCTTCAACGTCGGCGTCAGCGACACGGTGCCGCAGACCAGCATAAACGGCACACCGCAACCCATGACCATCCAGAGCATCAGCGGGGCCAGCTGCGGTACGCCAGTGAACAACCAGTTCAGCTGCACGATTGCGAAGCTGCCGGGTAGCACGGGTCAGGCGGTGATCACCGTCAACGTGCGCGCGCCCACCACGCTCGTCGACGTGCCGCTGACCAACCAGGCCTCGGTCACCGTGCCGGGCGAGCCGGGGGAGAATCCCCTCAATAACAGCGACAGCGTGGTGACCACGATCCAGGCCTGCTTCGACGTGACGGGCGATGGACGGGTTCGAGTGGACGATATCCTGTCCGTCATTTTCCACTACCCGGCAGAGGTCGGCCAGCCGAATTACGATCTTTTGTTCGACTATGACGGGAGTGGCAAGATCACTGTGGCCGACATCTTGCTCGTCGTGCAGCACTTCGCGCACGACTGTACGTAGGAAAAGTCTTGACAACCGCCGCAGACCGTGATATAGAAGGAAGGCTGGTGTAGTTATTCCACAGATCCCCGCATGACAATCGGATAGCTTTCTTCTAGTCAATCGCCGTACCCCGCCCGGTTGATTGCCGACTGGCTTAGCGTTCGCAATGGCCCTCCACCTCGCCTGGGCCTCGAAAGGGGGGATGTCCACAACCGGAACGGGTACGCACAAAGAATCAGGCAAATAGGGAAGTGAAAAAACTTCTCGGTAGGAGGTCAAAAAACACGTGCAACTAAACATCCGCAAGATTTCACTCATCGTGGGGTTGCCGCTGGCGGCCGTCGCACTTGCTCTCTTCGTCATGAGCATGGGCAACGGCACGACCAGGGTCCACGCGGCGGTGGATCCGAATGTCGACATGTCGCTCAGTATGACCGGTTGCGACAGCTCTTCGGGCCCCACCAAGTGTAACCTCGCCGACAACGGCGTAGCCACGGTCAGCTTCAATGTGAAGGCCATACCGGCCGGCGGCTACTCCGGCTACGATTTGCTGGTCAACTTTGCAGGGAACATCAACTACAACGTGGGCTCGTTGAACCAGGCGTTTGGCAGCCCGCCGCAGCCGCCTGTGGGCTTTGCCTGCGACTTCCCGACGGGCGAGGTCCTGACCGGCACGATGAAGCCGGGTGGAACCGAGATCGGCAATGGGACAATGTCTGCCGCCTGCGCTCAGGGCCTTGTGGGTGGCAACCCCAAGCCCGCGTCGAATTTCATAGGCGTTGTGGCCACGTTCCAGATCACCTGCAAGAAAGCAAGTGCTGGTACGCTGACACTGGTCCACGGCGATGGCATCACCGACTTGCTGGATCCCGGCCTGGGCTCGCACAGTGAGGCCGCTGACGAGTCTCTGACCATCAACTGCGTGCCGGCTCCGACCGCCACGCCTGTTCCGCCAACAGCGACTCCTCCACCGCAGCCGCGTGTGTTCAAGTCGCCTGCTCTGCAGAACGTCTTCCTGCACCGCCAGGGCACCAAGATCCCGCCCTCCCGGTGTGAGGCGAGCACGGACGTCGGTACCCTGAGCGAGGGGATCAACATCCCGATCAGCTCGCAGGACCCGAAGGGTATCACCGGCTTCCAGCAGCTGGCCGCGTTCGAGTTCGAAGTCCGCTTCGACCCGAGCCTGGTCTGCGTGTCGATCGTCGGCGGTCCCGACTGGACCGCGGCGAACGGCGCCATCTGCTCGGCGCTGGTCAACGAAGGTCTGATCCGCTTCGGCTGTGTCACCACTGGCAAGGGTCACAACCTGAACGCGAGTGTCGCTGGCTGTGGAGACGCAGACCCGTTGACGCCGTGTAACCCGCTAGCGATTATCAGCGTTCGCCCGCAGGCGGAGCTCTACTCCCAGCTGCGGCCGAACCAGGACAACGGTATCCCGGTTCAGATTCTGAACCAGGGTTGTGAGCTTGCTGACGAGCAGGGCCACCCGATCCCGATCTTCTCCTGCGAGGACGCGGACATCACGTTCCGGTTCCTCGAGGGTGATGTGGACGGCCCCGACTGTGACGTCGACGTTCTCGACGCGCAGCAGGTCGCCTTCCGCTGGGGCGCTGAGAAGGGCGCGCTGCTCTACAACACGTTCATGGACCTCGAGCCCTCTGGACAGGTCAAGGGCGATGGGGACATCGACATCAAGGACCTCCAGTTCGTGTTCGGCCGCCTAGGCAGCACGTGCACGGCTCAGTGGCCGCCGCAGCCTCCGGTGAACCCGAAGGCCTAAGCGAACCACAAGGAGCGTTCTTCGTAACCTGACCTAAGTTGCGGAGGAAACGAGTGTAACCGGTCAAGGAGTGACCACCTGGGGCGGGGGAGCGCTACGGGGCAACCCGTAGTGGCTCCCCCGCCCCTTGTCTTTCGCGGGTCGCTCCGGGCGGGTGAGCGACGATTGGGGGAGCTTGTCACACGATTGGGGAAGCGAGCCAACGGAAGGAGTAGGAAGCGACGCGTTACACTTGGGCTGCCTCCGCCGTTTGCAAGTTGGAGGAGAAATCGATTGCCCACTAGCACCCCGCGGGCGTTGGCCAAACGCGTCGGTCTCCTAGTGTTTCTTACAGCAGCTTTGACAGCCACATCCATCTCAGCCAGGCCGGCTCGGGCGCAGTCACCTACGGAGGGGACCATCCGGCTGATCCCGGCCATGTCCGACGTTCCAGGCGATGCTGGGCCATTCACGGTCTACATCGTCGGTCAGGACCTCCATCACACAGGCTCGATCTGCTACGACGACAATCGCGATGGCACGCCGGAGCGCTGTGTGCCGTCAGACGGCATCGCCGCCTTCCAGGTTAAAGTCGACTACGACCCGAAGATCCTCGCGGTGGGTATCGTGCAATCGGGGCCGGAGCTGTCCCGATCAGGGCGCAGCTTTCAGTGTCTCCCCGCGGACGCGAAGCCGGGCAGCATCGCCTTTGGATGCCTTTCGCAGGGCGACACGGCAGCGGGCGTGACGGGGACGCTGACACTGGCGTCTCTTGAGTTCATTCCGCGCGCCGATGGGCTGAGCCCGCTCGCATTGGACGCGGAGCTGGCTGGGCCATTGGGAGACTCGGTGACGGTATCGGTGGGCGGCGGCGCTGCGCGAGTGTCTGGTATCGTGACTGCGCCACCGACAGCTGAGACTGGTGCGTCTCCCGCACCTGGAGCATCATCGACACCACCCGAAATGGGCCCAACGCTGCCGCCGGGCGCGTCGCCCGAAACGGCAACGACCACGACAACCACAACAACGCCCGCGCCGGCGCACACCGCGCAGCCGACGAGCACGTCGATAGACACATCCGATGGCTCAGGCGGCGGCAGCTCATTCGGAAGCGCCACGCTCTGGTCAATCATCATTGGGGGGACGATAGGAGCCGGCGGCCTGCTCACGCTCGGCGCGATGGTCTGGCGGCAGCGCCAGCATCGAAGCCACGTTTGAGCTCGCTCGCCCATCTCGGACAGGTGGGGACACGCTGGAGGGGAGACCGGAGGTACAAGGAATGAAGCTCTTGAGAGTGTTCACGTGGAGAAGCGCCAAGGTCTGGCTGGCCGCGGCCATGGTCATCGCCGCGCTCCTCGCCGTTGGACGTGACCAAACACCAACGCACGCCGTCAATCCGGAGATCCTGCCCAGCCTCTCGGGGTTGTCGCCGACGTGGATGTCGGGCTCGATCCTGCTGGTCAAGGGGGGGCATCTGGCCCTGAACCTCCCCTGCTTGCCCGGTGACACAGATCCGACGACAATCTGCGTCCACGTTTGGGCGAAGGGCGTCAACAACTCGACGGGCGCCAGCGCCTTCCAGGTGCATTACACGTACCCGGACACAATGCTGACCGTGAGCGCCGCCGACTCTTCAGCGACCTGGCTCAGCAGCACGGGACGGTCGGCGGCCTGTCCAGCAGGGTCGTTCACGCCTGGGAGCGGGACCTACTATTGCACCACACTGTCCGCGCCCCCGCCGTTCGGCGCCACGGGCAACGGCATCCTGGGCACCATCGCGATCGAGTCGCGCGGCGTGATCGGTCCTGCCGTCGTCAACTTCTCGACTGGCGACCAGACGTATCTGGCTGACACTCCTCCGGACCCAACGAACGCAGCGCGCATTCCAGCCACGGTGCGTTCGCTGAACCTGTACATTGCTCCCTGCGGGGACCTCAGCGGGAACGACGGCAAGGTCACGATTGCGGACATCCTCTACGTGGTGCAACACTACCACAGCAGTGACCCCGGCGCCGACCTTAATGGAAGCGGCACGGTGCTGGTGGACGATATCCTCATCGCTGTGGGCGAGTTCGGAGCGTTGTGCACACCGTAGAGTCGGCTGCGGCTGGGTAATGTGTGGGGAGCCGTCCTTCGGGGCGGCTCTTCTCTACTGCCACGCTGGGAGTTGACGTAATGCAACGAACCTGCTATTTTTCGGCTTGCGCGTCTTGACAGATCGAGTATGATTGTTGCAACGTTCACCTTGGTGCGCGCTGAGCGGGGTCCAACGACGGTATAGGCGACATTCGAGTCGCAGGCTGCGACCCGAAGCAGCACACGAATCCGTCCAGGGTTCATGCTCTAGCTCGCACACGTTTGGCTCTGCCGTTCGGTGCAGAGAGGAAGGAACCTGACAGCATGGAACAGCATGAGCAGTCCAAGACCCGAAGGTTGGTGGCACTAGGGGGAGCGTTGGTTGTGATGACCGCGTTCCTTCTCACGTTGTCCACCGGATCCCCTCGGCACGCGCTTGCCGATGCGCTGCCCGGCATCAACTTCACGATGACCGTCCCGGGGTACGCCGGCTGTGATACCAGCATGGGCGACGCGCAGTGCTATATCCCACCGGGCGCCACATTCACGGTCAACGTCACACTGGCCTCCCTGCCGGCCGTCGTGGCCGGACACGAGGGGTACGACATCAAGCTGGCCTACAGCGGCGTGACCTCGCTGAACAACGCTAGCGTTGCCATGTGGCCCGATTGCGCCTACCCGGCGTACACCTACGACACACCCGGCGTCGTGCAGATGGGTTGCGCAATAGGGGCCGATGCCGCGGACTCGACCTACACGGGTCAGGTCGGCACCGAGGACTTCACGTGCGCCCAATCCGGGGCGATCACGATGGAGCACGGTTCGGGCGCGACCGATCTCTTCCAGAGCTTGAGCCAGATCCTCTGGGAGCCGGGAGCCGGCGAGACGCTGAACATCACCTGTGGCTCTCCGCCGACGCCCACCGTTCCGCCGACCGCTACGCACGTCCCAGGCCTTTCCTCAACCGGCTCGGGCGGCGCGCTGACGCAAAACACTAACAATGGAACAATGGCGCTCTGGCTGGCGATTGGCTCGCTGGCGGCGCTATCGGCGGCGGCGCTCGCCGTCATGAGCCGGAGGTTCGCCCGCGGTCGCTAGCGAGCGGCCGGGATAGAGAGGAAGGATCGATCGCACAATGAGCACCATTCGAAGTAACCGAAGAGCAGCGCTTTTCGCTGCGGGGCTTCCGCTGGCAGCGCTGGCGGCCTTGCTCGCTGTCTTCGTCATGTGGGCGCCCGGCTCCGGCGGAGGCCACAGCGCGGAGGCGGCAACCGACCCGTCTGTTGACCTCTCGATTAGCTCCACCGGCTGCAACAGCAGCGGCTCGCCCACGGCCACCTGTACCGTGGACGCCGGCGCCACGTTCACCTTGGCGTTGAACCTGAACCACCTGCCCGAGAACGGCAGCTACGACGGCTACGACTCCAACCTGAGCTACTCCTCTGGTCTGACTATTCCCGGCGTACCTGCGCCGTCGTCATCGAGCTTTTGCCAGACCAACAACGGCGCTTGCGCTTCAGGGCCGCTCAGTGGCAACTGGCCCGACTGCGTATTCAACGCGTCCGACTTCACGAACCCCGGCCTGGCTACGATCGGTTGTTCCTTCGGCATCGGTGGCACGCCGAGTACGTACTTGGGCAGCCTGTACCACGTCGACTTCACATGTCCAACACCGGCAACGTCCCAACAGACCATCACGATTCTCCACGGCGATGGTTCGACCGATACACTCGATGACACCCTCGCGGCCCACAGCGAGGCCGCGGACGAGACGCTGACGATCACGTGCGGCGCCGCGGGCCACCCCACCGACACGCCCACGCCGTGCGCGCCCAACTGCCCCACCGCCACGCTCACGCCTGTGCCTCCAACGCCCACCTCGACCCCCACGGGCGTCTGCGGCGATGCGAACGGCGACGGCAGCACCAACAGCCTGGACAGCTTCTGGGTGCTCCAGCTCGACGCGGGCCTGGTGGCTCATGTGCCGCGTCCGGAGCTCGCTGACCTGAACCACGACGGCCACGTCAACTCGATCGACGCGTCGATCATGCTCCAGATCGATGCGGGCTTATACCACTGCGCGTAACGATTCGCTAGCGGAGATGCCGAAGCGCCTCGAGCAATCGGGGCGCTTCTCTTTCCGCCGGCTGCGCCCCATCTTGTAGAATGAAGAATATGTCAACCCGGAGGACGTGGACCGCAGCGGCCTTTGGGGGAGCTGTTCTCGTACTGGTGCTGGTGTTCGTAGTAGCGCGCCAAGGGCCTCCGCGTGTACAAGCGAACCCTCCCACGGTCGAGCCGGACCTCGATTTCTCCATTAGCGCTGCGGCTGCCGGCGTGACCTGCGATAGCGCTACGCCGAGCGCCTCGTGCACGTTTGGCTCTAGCCAGGAGTTTGAGGTCGCTCTCCACCTCAACGTTCTTGGCAGCGGACTTTCAGGTGGCTACTGGGGGTACGACGCAGACATCCTCTACACCGGACTGACCTATGTTTCCAGTTCGCTGGTGCAGCAGGGAGCCGGTGTCTGGGACCGTTGTGGCTTTCCCACCCGCGAGTTCAGCTTCCACCCGGGAGAGGTGCAGACCGCGTGTTCCATCTCAGACACTACCGCATCTACGTATACGGGTGTCCTCATGACGCTTCGCTTCCAGTGCGCAGCTGCCTCGGCCAGCCTGACGCTCCTTCATGGCAAGGCTCAGACAGATATCGTCGATCCGTTGTTGGGGTTCCACGTGGAGAACCACGCACAGGAGTCCCTGACCATCATCTGCGGCCTGCCCACGCCGACGCCCACGGCCACGGCGACCCGCACCCCCGGCGGGCCGACCGATACGCCCAGCCCTACCTCAACCGAAACACCAACCGCGACTTCGACGCCGTCTGCCACCAGCACAGCCACCCCGACGGACACGCCGGCGCTGCCGGCGACGCCGCCCACCGCGACGCGCACCCCCACGCGGACGCCCCGGCCAGTTCAGCTGCCAGGCGACGTCAATGGCGACGAGCGAGTCGATACGCTGGACGCGCTCTGGGTGCTCTGGCTTGGGGCCGGCATGGTGCCCGGCGTCGCCCATCCCGAGAACGCCGACCTCAACCACGACAGCCTGATCGACGCCCGTGACGCCGCGATTATCCTGCAGATCGAGGCGGGGCTGGTGACGCTGCGCGCGTGACTTAGCCCCGACACAACAGCGGGGGTTGACGCGCCACAGGGATCGTAGTACGCTCTCCTCGGATTGTGTGGCAAGGGCCGGAGGGAGGCCTTCCGTAAAACTCCGAAACTTCTGGTACGTCGCGTCTATCTGCGCCGTTTCTCTGTTGGCAGCGTGGGTTGCCAGCCCTCCGGGACCGGCCCTGGCGTCAGGCGCTAACGTGATCGCGTCGCCGGACTTGGCGAACGTCTTCTACTCAGATCTCGAGCTCGATGCTAATGGCAGACCGGTCGTTAGCTACTACGATTATTCACACGACCAACTCAAGGTACTGCATTGCGGCGACGCAACGTGCAGCAGCGGCAACTCCATAGCCGCGCCCGATTCAGGCCTCCTCAACTTGAACGTGCAGGTCTACCAGTTTTCATTGGCCCTGGACGTAAGCGGTAATCCTGTCGTCGCGTACCCGGACCATCAAGGGGGCATTGATCGCCTGAGGGTTCTTCACTGTGGCAACCCAGACTGTACATCAGGGAACGTCATCGCCGTGCCCGTGACCGGCGGCGGACACTTCTTGGACATGGCTATCGACGGCTCTGGCTTCCCGGTGATCAGCTACGTCTCCACTATGTCCACCACAACGAGCCTTAACGTCCTCCACTGCGGCGATGCCAACTGCGCTATGGGCAACACGATCACCTCGCCCGATACGTTAGTCTCCGCAATCTGGAACTCCTCTATCGCGCTAGACGCCACGGGCCGGCCCGTTGTGAGCTACTACGATTATGGTAACGGCGACCTGAAGGTGCTCCACTGCGGCGACGCCACGTGTTCCGCCGGTAACACGATCGTATCGCCCGATACTGCAGGTAACGTAGGCCGGTACACGTCCATCGCGTTGGATGTCAACGGGAATCCAGTCGTCAGCTACTATGACTTCACGAACCAGGACCTCAAAATCCTCCGTTGCGGCGACCCGAACTGCTCAGCGAACAACATCATCTCGGCGCCCGATACCGGCGGTAACGTCGGTGGATATCCGTCTCTAGTTCTGGACAGCCTCTCCATGCCGGTCGTGAGCTACTACGACATTACGAACCATGACCTGAAGGTGCTGCACTGCAACAGCTACGCCTGCACAGCCGGGAACGTCATCAGGTCGCCAGACACGGCGGATGATGTGGGTGCGGTCTCTGCGATAAAGCTTGATAATGTAGCGAATCCCGTGGTGAGCTACAAGTATGTCAAAGACACGTTCAACAACGCCATCAAGGTGCTGCACTGCGGCAATCGCAATTGCGCAGCACCGCCCGACAGTGACGGCGATGGTTGTCCCGATGCGGCGGAGCAGCAGACCGCGCCGGGCAGCCAGACCTCCGGCGGGCTGCGCGACCCGAAGAACCCCTGGGACTACTTCAACCCGTCGCACGACGGTCAAGACAAAGTCGACGATATCCTCATCGTCGTAGGGCAATACGGTAAGCACTACCCCAGCACTAGCTACAGGGAGGACACCGACCGGACGTACACCGGCCCCAACATCTGGAATCTCGGCCCCCCAGACGGACAGCAAACGGTGGCCGATATCATTGCCATGGTGCAGCAGTACAACCACAACTGCGGCCCGTAGCGGGTCTCGTTCCTAGCCTCAACAACCGGGACGCCTCGATCGCCCGAGGCGTTCTTCTCTTCGGCAGCATTGTCGCGTTGTGTAGAATAGAGACATGCCGAGCAACAGAGCGTTGAGTATTATCGGCCTGACCATACCCGTCGCCGCGCTCATCGCCGTTGCCCTCGTCCTGTTGACCGGATCGGGTCGTCGCACCGCAGCGAACGTCTTTGAGCCCGGCTTGGATTTATCCATTGGCGTTGGGAACCAGTGCGACAGCGGTGGCACACCCACGGCCACCTGCACATTCCCGCTAAACAGCACATTCACAATGGACTTCAAGCTGAACTCACCCGGCCCAAGCCTGGCCGCAAGCGGCTGGGAAGGCTATGACATGCTCTTGGAACCTCACAATTTAACGCCAATCGTGAATTCTCTCGTCCAGCGGGCGCCCGACCTTTGGGGTGGTTGTACGTTCCCCGGTTCCGATTTCTCAGACCCCAATAAGATCGCCGCCGGCTGTGGCTTCGGAATCGACGCACCTCCGGAAAGGGAGTACATCGGCGTCCTCCTTCACCTCGATTTCCAGTGTGGGTCAACTGACACCGTCGGCACGTTGACCCTTATCCCGCAAAGCCCGACCGGCGGTAGCACCGGCTTAAACCTAACCTTGAAATCGCATCAGGAAGCGGCCTCCGAGACCCTCACCGTCAACTGCGGCCACCCGCCGACTCCGCCGCCGACGGCTACACGCACGCCCGGCGGCGCGACCGATACGCCGACCGCCTCGCCCACAAGTACGCCAACGCCCGCCGCTACGAACACGCCCCTCCATACGCCAACGCCGACCGTCACCCCCACGCGCACACCCCGGCCCAACCACATCCTGCTCGGTGATGTCGACGGAGACCTCACGGTCGACTCGCTCGATGCGCTCTGGGTGCTCTGGTTCGCCGCCGGCATCGTCGTCGACGTGCCACTGCCGGACGCCGCCGATATGGACGGCGACGACGTCGTGAACGCGACGGACGCCCTCTACATCCTCTGGGTCGAAGCCGGCGAAGTCACGATGCTTTAGGTTGCACATTGGGCATGCATGTCCTACAATCGTGCATTATCGAAAGGCCGTCGGCGTTATAGTCAACTAGAACGCTGGATGGCCGGGCGGCCGGTCGCTTGCGATGGCAGGCCGCCCCTGTGCTAGGATAGGCACCAGCGGGCGCGGCCCGGGCGGACGGAGCCGAGCCTTCTCGTAAGAAGGCCTGAGGGCTCACCGAGGGAAAGAAGGATCTTCGCTGAGGAGACCTCGGAACGAGACGGCTCGTACCGGACTAGGGAACGGCGGGGGGCAAGGAGTGCGGCAGCCTACATGGGCGTGCTGAAACGGCGCGAACTGTCCCGTCCAGTGATTGTTGGAGGAGCGCTCGCAGGGCTCGCCCTGGCGGTGCTCCTTGGCTTGATCTTCAGCCGCACTGGCAGCCAGACCGCCTCCGCCCACTTCCCGCTGGCTACCGGCACACAGACCGGCACGCCCCACAACGCGCTCGACTTCTCGCTGGGCGCCAACACCGACAACAACGCCGGCACCGGCGATCAGCGCCAGAACGGCCACGGGTCGCCTCGAGGCGATGACTGCGTCAGCTTCAGCAAACTGCTCATCACCGCGACGCCCGTCGCCCCCGCCACGTGCCATGTCGATGCGGGCGCGAACTTTACGGTGAGCGCCTACCTGAACAACCTTGGCGGGATCGCAAACTATAAGGGATTCGACATCTCGCTGAACTATACGGGCGTGACGCTCGTCGGCGTCGACAAGGCCACGGGCTCGAATTGGCCATCGTGTGGCTTTCCCGTCACATCCACGCCGGCGGCGTCTTCCATACTGGCTGGCTGCACCGTCAACGTAGGTGGCACGCCTCCTTCTTCCTACACCGGACGGATCGCGACGATGACCTTCAATTGCGCCGCGAACGGGAGCATCACGATGCTTCACGGCGCCGGAGGTACGGACATCGCGCAGCCGGTGACGCCGACGCCGCTCAGTGAGAACCACGGCGAAGTGGAGGGCTCCAGCGAGACGCTGACGATCGTCTGCGACTATCCGGAGATCTCGCTCTCCGCGCAGAGCCTCTCGGGCGGTATCGCCATCACCTGCGACACGCCGACGCCACCATCGACCAAGCCGGAGCGTTGCACGGTGCCCGTGCAGCCCACGGCAACGGTCGGGGCGTTCCAGATCGTCGTCGACGCCAACCACATTCCGGGCAGCTACGGCGGCTTCAACGCGGAAGTCCTCGTAGGCGGACTCGATCTGCTCAGCCGCTCCTGCCTCGATGAGGTCCAGTGGCCGCAACGCGTCGTGTGCCAGGTGGTTGTGTCCACGCCCGCCGCGCCGGCCGTGTTCCCGGCGTCGAAGCAGTACAAGTCGCGCTCCAGCCTCTTCCCGCCGTTCCCCACCAGCAGCTACGTCGGCCAGCTCGTGCGCATCAACGTTGACTGCCCGCACGAGGGCCAGTTCGAGGTGGTGATGCCCGCGTTCCCGGCCGGGCCCACCGCCACGGGCACGCCCACCCCAGTGCGCACGCAAGGCGCGGCGTACTTCGACCCGAACGAAACACCGATTCCCGTCTCGACCGTGAGCATCGCGCCGCTCGACCTGAACGGCGACGGCGTGCCCGACACGACGCCCGTGTTCCCGATCGCGGACGCGCTGCTGATCAACTGCATCGCTCAACCGACGGCAGCGCCGACGAACACACCCACGATCACACCGACGCCGGGCACGCCGGCCGCCACGCTTACCCCTTCACCTACGTCATGCGGCGGGCCCTGCCCGACGGCGACGAGCACTAACACGCCGACGATCACGAACACGCCCGGCCCGACCAACACGCCGGCGCCGACATCGACGAACACGCCCAGCCCCGCGTGCATCGAGCGCGTCCAGCAGGACCTCACGGTGCCCGGCAAGGTCACGACCAACGAAGGCGGGGGCGCGACCGGCGCCGACCAGCTCGAGACGAGCGTGACGACGACCGGCGCGGGCCGGGTCACCATTTGCGAGAAGCTCCCCGTGCTGCCTGACCCGCCGGGCTACACGCTGAGGGGACAGCAGGCTGACATCAGCGCGCCGCAGGCCACCACGGCCCGCCCGCTCACGCTCACCTTCTGGCTTGATACGTCGGTCGTGCAGGGCGCGACGGCGAGTCAGGTGCAGGTCTTCATGGACGGCTCGCTTGTGCCGGGTTGCAGCGGCACCCCGAACACGGCCAGCCCCAACCCGTGTGTGCAGACCAGGACCACGCTGATCGGCAGCCAGGCGGGGGACGTGCAGATCACGGTGCTCTCGTCCGTGTCCCTCACTAGCTCGTGGACGTTCGGCACCTCGAGCACGGCCAGCGTCGTCGGCGACGTGAACTGCGATGGGCACGTGAACTCCGTCGATTCGGCGCTGATCCTGCAGGCGAGCGCGAGCCTAATCAGCTCGCTGCCCTGCGCGGGGAACGCGGACGTGAACAACGACGGGCTCGCGGACTCGCGCGACGCCCTGCTGATCCTGCAGTACGAAGCGGGCCTCATCCACTCGCTGCCCGCGGGCGAAGGCGGGGGGCACTCCGTCTGGCGTGGCCTGGCCGGCCTTGCAGCCTGGCTGGGCGCCAAGTAGCTATGAGCCGCCGGCGTGGAGCGAGCTTGAGTGGACATAACGGGCAGATTCAGCCTGTTTTGCAAAACGAACTTCGGCGTTTGGATAGGCAGGCGCTGCGCAATCCGCCGGGGGTAGCCGCCGACGTATGGAGCCAGATGGGATGCTGATCGAGCGACGAAGGTTTGCCGGACTGATCGGGCTGGGGCTGCTCCTCGCGGCGGCCCTTACCGTCGTCCTCGTGGCCTCGAGCGGCTCCGGCTCGCAGAAAAAGGCAGAGGCCGCGACCGACCCGTCGGTCAACTTCTCGATCGGCAGCACGACCGCCGGCCAGAACTGCGACAGCAGCGGCTCGCCCTCGGCTACGTGCACATTTCTCACCAGCAGCACGTTCACCCTGATCTTCAACATCAAGAGCCTACCCTCCAACTTGAACTACGATGGCTACGACGCGAACATCGCCTACACCTCTGGTCTGACCACGTGTTTCCAGCCTACCGGCTGTCCAAACATAAGGCAGACCGGCGCGGGCAACTGGCCCAACTGCGTGTTCAATGCGGTTGATGCCAGCACGCTCGGAGCCGTTGTCGCCGCCTGCGCCATCGGCGTCGGGACGCCGAGCTCCACGTACATCGGCTCGCTGTTCCACCTGGACTTCACGTGTGGCAGCACCAATTCAACCGAGACGATTACGCTCGTCCACGGCGATGGCAAGACGGACACGCTCGATAACACGCTTGCTCAGCACAGCGAGGCGGCGGACGAGTCGCTGACGATCAACTGCGCGGCGCCCACGGACACGCCGACACCGACGAGCACATTCACACCCACGCCCACCTTCACGCCCAGCCCGAAACCGCAGATGGTGCTCGACACAGACCTTTCGACCGCTGCTTGTTACGGTACTGACCCGCTCAATCACGATCGCACTCAGCGCCCGCTCTTCTGCGACGCCAGCTACTATCTGGGCAACGAGAAGGCGGGCCAGTTCACCCTGCTGGTGAACGCGGCCCTGGTCCCGACCCCGGTCTACGGCGGCATTCAGACCGAGATCAAAGTCCCGACCGGGCTGCACTATAATAATGACCAGACCTGTAACAACGAAGTGCCCTGGACGGCCCATTTCACCACCCCCGCCCCGTCCTGTACGCGCCCGACGCCCAGCGCCGTGACGGGCGGAATACTGGTGCACGACAAGGCGACGACCGCCGCCGCAACACCGTACCCCGGTACCAGCGCCGTCGGTACGCTCGTCAAGCTGCACATCCATTGCAATGCGGCTGGGCAGTTCACCGTCAGCCTAACGGAGAGCGGTACAGCGTACATCGACACTGATAGCACCCTTCTCTCTCTCGAGTCGCGATTCGGCGGCGAGGCGGATCAGATCGTGATCAACTGCCTTGGGCCGGCGCCGCAAATGCAGCTCAGCGCCTCCGGCCCCGGCGTGACCTGCGATGACGTCAATAACCCGCAGGCCTGCTCGGTAAACTTCGTGCCGACACCCGCCGGTACGCCGCAGCCCGTAACGCCCTTCTTCATCAATGTCAACTCGAGCGTGTTGCCCGTGGACGCGGCGCCTTCGTTGAACGGCTACGGCGGCTTCAGCGACGCCATTGTCCTGGGCGGGCTCAAGTACCCGGCGCCCCAGTCCTGCCTGAGTGAGGCGCCGTGGCCGCCAGCGTTCCTCTGCTCGCAGGCGCCCGCCCCGCCGACGACGTTCAAGTTCCACGACGTGCGTTCGTCGCTCTTCCCGCCGCACCCGGCGAGCAGCTTCGTCGGCCGGCTGATCAGCATGCCGGTCGCCTGCCCGTCCGCCGGTCAGTTCCAGGTCACGCTGCCCGCGTACAACACGATCATCGGAGGCGGCGCGCAGTAC